>DASTKM010000336.1:0-5614 GCA_035715885.1 Rubrobacter sp. | reverse complement strand
GAGGAGTCCGGCCGAGGGATGATCCAGGTCCTGTAGCATGCCTGAGCCGAGGACGTGCTCGTCAGCAAAGACGTCGGCGAGCGTGTTGACGGGTCCGCTCGGAACACCGGCGGCCCGGATCTCCTCGGCCCACTCGTCCGCACTCCGCTTGCCGAACTCTTGTTGCAGCTCCGAGATCAGAGCCTCCCTGTTACTCACACGGCCGGGGTTGGTCGCGTAGCGCACATCCTCGGCCAGCTCGGGACGGCCTATAGCTCTGCACAGGTTGGCAAATTGGGTGTTGTTACCGACGGCCACGACGAGGGGTTTGTCCGACGCGTGGAAGGTCTGGTAGGGGACGATGGAGGGATGGGCGTTGCCTATGAGACCGGTGTCTTCGCCGCTGAGGAGATACTCCTGCCCGCGGTTGGCGAGCCAGCCGAGGGTGGACTCGAAGAGCGGCACCTCGATGCGCGTGCCCTCTCCGGTCGCGCTGCGCCGGTGGAGGGCTGCCAGTATGGCGTTGGACGCGAACAGGCCGCACACTATGTCCGAGATCGCGACGCCCACCTTCGTCGGCTCGCCGCCGGGTTGGCCCGTGATACCCATGACGCCGCCCCTCGCCTGCACCAGGAAGTCGTAGCCGGGACGGTCCTCGTCCGGGCCAGGCCCGAAGCCCGTGATGGAGCAGTAGATGAGATCGGGGTTCTCCTCCTTCAAAGCTTTGTAGCCGAGGCCGAGCTTTTCGAGTGCGCCGCGCCTCCAGTTTTCGATCAAGACGTCTGCCCCTGCCGCGAGCGTCTTGACCCGCTCCAGCCCTTCTTTGTCCTTCAGGTCGACCCCGATCGAACGCTTGTTCCGGTTGACGGAGAGGAAGTAGGCCGACTCGCCGCCGGCGAATGGCGGACCCCAGTGGCGGGTGTCGTCCCCACGCTCCGGATGCTCGACCTTCAGGACGTCGGCGCCGAGGTCACCGAGCACCATCGTCGCGTAAGGCCCGGCCAGAACCCGCGAGAGATCCAGGACCTTCACTCCTTCTAGCGGTAGCATAGCCCTACGCTCTCGCTCCTCGAAGGGGACCTTGCGTGCTTCGTCCATGCTGTCAGTCTACCCGTGCCGGCATCCCCAGGCCAATCACGGGGCAGTCGGGCGATGTGGGATAATCGACGGACCAGGAGACGAACTGTCTACGCGAGGAGAAACGATGGCTACGACCGCGAAGCAGGCGGAGGCTCCGGTCCATCCCGGGGCGGGCGACTTTCTGAACATCGACGCGCACCTCTCCGAAGAGGAGATAGGCGTCAGGGAGAGGGTCCGTTCCTTTGTAGAAGAGAAGATCAAACCGAACATAAAGGGGTGGTACGACGAGGCCGTCTTCCCGAAGGAGATCGTACCCAGGTTCGCCGATCTAGGCCTGCTAGGGATGCACCTCTCCGGCTACGGGTGTGCGGGCAAGAGCGCCGTCGAGTACGGCCTGGCTTGCATGGAGCTCGAGGCAGGCGACTCGGGCCTGAGGACCTTCGTGAGCGTGCAGGGCTCGCTCGCCATGAGCGCGATCCACAAATTCGGCTCCGAGCAGCAGAAACAGGAGTGGCTGCCGCCGATGGCGAGGGGAGAGGCCATCGGCTGCTTCGGCCTCACCGAGCCGACAGCGGGCTCAGACCCAGCGAGCATGAAGACCTTCGCCAGCAAGGAAGGCTCCGACTGGGTCTTGAACGGGGAGAAGCGTTGGATCGGGCTGGCCACCATCGCCGACGTCGCCGTAGTCTGGGCGCGCACTGACGAAGAGAAGAACCCCGTCAGAGGCTTCCTCGTCCCTACTAATACGGAAGGCTTCTCGGCCACAGATATAACGCCCAAGCTCTCCATGCGGGCTTCGATCCAGTGCGACATCCGACTCCAAGACGTCCGCCTCCCTGAGGGCGCCATGCTGCCCGAAGCCAGGGGCCTCAGCGGACCATTCGCCTGCCTGGGCGAGGCCAGGTACGGCATCATCTGGGGAGCGGTGGGGGCGGCGCGAGACTGCTACGAGGCCGCGCTTGCTTACGCTATCGAGCGGGAGCAGTTCGGACGGCCCATAGCCTCCTTCCAGCTCGTCCAGCAGAAGCTCGCGAACATGCTGATCGAGGTCGGCAAGGGGACGCTCCTCGCGCTCCATATAGGCAGGATGAAGGACGCGGGCACGCTCAGGCCCGAGCACATAAGCTTCGGCAAACTAAACAACGTCAGGGAGGCCATAGAGATAGCGCGCGAAGCCCGCACCGTATTCGGCGGCAACGGTGTCACGCTCGACTATCCTCCAATGCGCCACATGAGCAACCTCGAGAGCGTAAGGACCTACGAGGGTACGGACGAGGTGCACACCCTGATCCTCGGAAGCGCTATCACAGGCATCCCAGCGTTCCGCTGAAGCAGTTTACAAAGAGGTCATCGACCTCTTTGTAAACGCTAGTCAGCAAGTCAGCACTTCAGCACGCTCGGGCTTCGCCTTCGCTTGTCAGCCCGCCACGCGCGCCGAACCCACTCCCACATGCAGCGATTCCTCATGCGCGGCAAGGCGAGGCAGGAACGGAAAAAGCTGAAATGCTGACGAGCGAAGCCGCAGGCCGAAGCGTGCTGACAAGGCGCGTAGCGCCGTGCTGAAATGCCGACTTGCTGAAATGCTCTAAATCACCGAACTGGAAGGACCACCAGCAACGTAAAGCGTCTCCCCACTGATATAGGAGGCGTCGTCGGAGACGAGGAAGGCGACGACGTTGGCAATGTCGTCCACCCTACCGAAGCGCTTGAGGGGGATGTTCTTGGCGAAGCGGTCCTTCATCTCCTCCATGGTCATCCCCACCCGCTCGGCCGCTTCCTTGGTCATCTCGGTCTCGATCCAACCCGGAGCCACAGCGTTCACGTTGATGTTGAAACGCCCGAGCTCGAGCGCCAGCGTCCGCGCGAGTGCCTGAAGGCCGGCCTTGGCCGCAGAGTAATTGGCCTGCCCCTTGTTCCCCAGAGCCACGATGGAGCTGGTCATCACGATCTTGCCGTACTCCTGCTCGACCATGTACTTCTGCGCAGCTTTGGAACAGAGGAAGCTGCCCTTGAGGTGCACGTCGAGCACCTTGTCCCAGTCGTCCTCGCTCATCTTGAACGAGAGATTGTCACGCAACAGCCCGGCGTTGTTGACGAGAATGTCGATCCGCCCAAAGCGGTGGGCGATCTCCTCGAACGCCTTCTCGACCTGCTGCGCACTCGATACGTCGCAGGCGATCGCAATCGCCTCGGACCCCGCAGCCTCGACGGCCTCCACCGTCTCCTGGCAGGCCTCAGCCGATAGATCCAGGACCGCTACGTTCGCCCCCTCCTGCGCCAGCCGGATGGCCTCAGCCGCCCCAATGCCGCGCGCAGCCCCCGTTACAACCGCCGTACGTCCATCAAGCCTCAAAGGTCCACCTCTCTCTGTTAGGTGACACTACTGTCTACACCCAAGGAGGGTGTCGTCTTTGTTACATGGCAGTTAATTGTATACGAGACGAACTTATGTGTCCAGAACAGATATGTACAACTCTGGACACAGTATCCACTGGCTCTCTGGCGGGTTCGTATACGTTCCGGTGCGGGCTGCCTGTATGCAGGCTCACACGGCCGGTTGTGGGAGGAAGCCCCGCCTGCGGGCGGGGCTCTCTCTCGTTACGTCCTGATGTAGATACCGCCGTTTATATCGATTGACTGGCCTGTGATGTAGTCACCGTCTTCTATAAGGTAGCGCACGGCCCTGGCTACCTCTTCCGGTTTTCCGAAGCGGCCCAGGGGTACTTGTTTGCGGAGCTTCTGTTGGGCTTCCTCGGGGATGTTGGCGACCATATCGGTCTCTATGAATCCTGGGGCTATGGCGTTGACGGTGATCCCGAAGCGGGCCAGTTCCTGGGCTGCCGTCTTGGTGAAGCCGAGTAGCCCGGCCTTGGCCGCCGAGTAGTTGGCCTGTCCTATATTGCCGGCCTCTCCGACGAAGGAGCTCATGTTGATGATCTTGCCCCCGCCCTGGTCCGTCATGTGCGGCAACACCGCGTGGACCGTGTAGAAGGCGCTGTTGAGGTCTACCTGTATGACCTTGTCCCAGTCCTCCACGGAGAGCTTCCTGAGAGTGCGGTCTATGTTGATCCCAGCGTTGTTGATCAGGACGTCTACCCGGTTGAACCTCTCCAGTGCCTGATCTATGAGCTTCTGGGCCTGCTCCGCGTCGGAGACATCAGCCTGAACCGCGATAGCCTCTCCACCGCTCTCCGAGATCTGGTTCACTAGCTCCTCGGCAGGTTCCTTGCTCCTGGAGTAGTTGACGACGACTTTGGCTCCACCGCCCGACAACTCCTCGGCTATGGCTTTGCCCAGACCCCTGCTCGCGCCCGTCACGACGACAACGGCTTCTTTCAAGGTGCCCACGCTTTCCTCCTTTTCCCGTTCGCATGTGAGACGGAGTTTATTGACTGGAGAAATCCGGCGCAAGATTGGTTGAATCACCAAGATGGCACACATCGACCGCTGGTCCCCAAAGCCGTTCCGAAAAGCGCCTGATGCTCGTAGCTGGAGGACGATGCCGGTAGAGATAGAATCGGCGCCCGTGTTGACTCTCGCCCCAGAGCCACACGAGACCCGACCGGCAAACCGGTCCAGGAAAAACGTCGAGAGGCTCCCCACGTCCCGCTCCAGTCCGACACGACCGTTCCGAAAGAAGATCCGATTTGGGCTAAGATGTACTGTGTACTTATGTTCGACATACAGCTATTCGCGGAGCACCACCATGAGCCCTTCAGAAGCGGTCCAACGTCGGGTCGGCGTTCTCGATGATGAAAGGTATATTCAGAGTGAGTGGCCCGTCAGAGCCTTGACAGTGCAATATATATATGTAAAATGCACATAGATTATGGAAGAGAGAGTTATGAACAACGAAGAGCAGGAGCGCGAGACGAGAGGCAGGGAGCGAGAGTTCCGTGGGGTTGAGGCGCGGCCGAGGAATTGGTTGGTGCCTGTGATCCTGCTCTCTCTACGGGAGTGGAACTCATACGGGTACGAGCTCATGGAGCGGGCTTCGGCCTTCGGGTTCGAGGCGATGAACCCTGGAACGCTGTACAGAACGCTCCGGCAGATGGAGAAAGAGGGCATCGTCGAGTCCAGTTGGGAGACCTCGAGGGGCGGGCCTGCGCGCAGGATGTACACCATCACGGACGCTGGAAGGTCATACCTCGACTTCTGGGCCAAGTCGCTTGAGCAGTACCAGCACACCATGGACAACTTCTTCCGGCTGTACACGGGCAGGCCGTTGAAGGACAAAGAAGAGAGTGGCGAGTAGTTCGCGTCTTACGCGAGAAAGGAGATAAAGATGGCCACTACGCAGAAGACCAACAGGGCTGTAGAGAGGCTCGCTGAGAGTACGCGGGATTCCTACCAGACGGTTGTGGATCACGCGGTGGGCCTACAGGAGCGAAACGTCAGGTTCGCGCAGGGCATAGTGGACGGGACCATCAAGGAGCTCCGCCACCAGGCTGAGAGCAACCGCAGTGTTGTGGGCGAGCTCTTCGAGCGCGCCGAGGACCAGCGCGACGCCTACCAGACTCTCGTCGAGCAGTCCATCGACGCCTACATGGACCTC
>DASTKM010000335.1:0-3849 GCA_035715885.1 Rubrobacter sp. | reverse complement strand
CGTCCTCCTTCTATCGTAAAGGCGTTGCGGGTGATTGGAACAACTACTTCACCGAGCGCGACAAGGAGATCTACAAAGAGGAAGCGGGGGAACTCTTGATCCGGCTCGGTTACGAGAGAGACCTGGATTGGTAGGCAAGATCTAGCATAATGCTCACTGAAACGGCGACACTCCGTAACAGGAAGGACCCCTGATGCCGGTTTTCGACAGCCGCACGGTCATCGAGTTAGCGCGGGGCATAAGAGCGTTCTTGAAGTTGGAGGCTGGCCTTACCCGCGGCGAGATACCGGCAAGAGATCAGGATGTATCAGAGCAGCCCGATTCCCATGCCGGGGAGCTCGCGCGGGTCCGCATGCGACTCGAAGAGAAAGAGCGAGAGATAGCCGGGCTAAAACAGAGGCTGGCAGCGCCCGCTCCTATGGCCGACGGTGTCAGCCCCGAGAACGTCGTCTGGATCTTCTGCTCCAACCGTAGCGGAAGCACCTGGCTCAGCTCGATGATGGGCGAGGTCGAGGGCCACGAGGTGTGGAACGAACCGCTGGTCGGGAAGCTCTTCGGCGACCTGTACTATGTCGGAGCCGCGGGCCACGAGAAGGTCAAGCACTACATTCTCGGGGACTATCACAAGGGGAGCTGGCTCGACTCCATCCAATCCTTCGTTCTCAGCGAAGCGACTGCGCGCTTTCCCGAGGTGGCCGGGAGGGGCTACTTGATCATAAAAGAGCCAAACGGCTCCATAGGCGCGCCGCTGCTCTCCGAAGCGATGCCGGCGAGCCGTGTGATCTTCCTCGTACGCGACCCCAGGGACGTCGCCGCGTCTGGCCTGGACGCCGCCAGGAAGGGTAGCTGGCAGTACGAGAACGCGGCGGATCGCGGCTGGAAGAGGGAGGCGCTGGCAGATAACCAGCCTGATGTCTGGGTGAGGCGTCGGGCCCAGAATTATGTGCGCCACGCTGGGAAGGCCAGAGACGCGTACGAGGCCCACAAGGGCCCCAAGGTCCTGATCCGCTACGAGGAACTGCGCGAAGATGCACTCGGCACCATGGAGCGCCTGTACTCGACGCTAGGGATCCAGGTCAGAGAAGAGGAACTCGCGCGGGCGGTCGAAAAGCACGCCTGGGAGAACATACCGGAGAAAGAGAAGGGCCAGGGGAAATTCTACCGCAGGGCGAAGCCGGGCGGCTGGAGGGAAGATCTCACACCCGCTCAGGTAGAGATAGTGGAGCAGGTATCGGCCCCCCTGCTAAAGGAGTTCTACCCGGGCTGAAAAGGTCGTGATGCACCTTCGACGCTCACAGGGATCTCGGGTCCTCGCCATCCTTGCGTGGAGAACCAGGCGACCTGCGGGATGACCATATCCCACTGGAGGATGTAATCTCCCGGCTCCTTGGGGGAGCGCACAGGCGCGGGCAGCCTGGTCGTCTCACCCGGCCTCAGCATGTGCGGTAGCCCCGTCCGGCGGCCCTTGTAGTCGTAGAGGTCTCCATCGGCCCTGAGCCAGTGGTAGGTTATGCGCACGTCAGGGGAGCCCGTCTCGGGCAAAGGCCACGCCACGGGGCTATCGTTGCGCAGATCGACGTCTAGCTTGTACCACCGTCCCGCTTCCATGAGCCGTGGACAATCTGTGCACTCAAGACGCGCCCTGAAAAGGGTGGGGCCGTACTCGCAATCTTGAACGGCCGCCAGGTCGATCTCGGCCAGGTCTACGTGCCTGATCGCGGCCCGCGCGGCCAGCGGCCTGCTCTCGACAGGATCGTCCGCGGGCTCATCATCGGCCGGGATCGGGCGCGTGACCAGCGCATCCTCATCGGGAAGGGAATAGTGATGACTGCCGCTCTTCTCGGGCGATATGATCTCGTACTGCCGTACCTTCTCCTTGCGATGCTGCTCACCGTGATACACGAAATCGTAGTGGTAGATCGAACCCCTGTAAAGAAAGCGCGAAGCCCCCTTGACCTCGTATCCTGTGTGCAGGCGACCGGGGATCCGTACGATCGAAGGGATGTTGCGGAACAACCTTAGCTTCCAATCGGGCCACCACGGGCGCTGGGCTATCCATTGCGTTCTATCTTCTCCGATCATCGTGCGCCGTCTCAGGTGGTAATGGGTCATCTCACGATCCCTCATAAGGGCAGGCAGGATCTCGATCAAACCCACGCTGGGGAGCTCATCGTCGTCGAGGCGGAGGATCCAATCCCCCTTGCACTGCTCGTTGAGCCAGGGGAGGATCCGCTCCACGTAGCCGGGCGACTCTACGCTAAAGACCCTGTCGGCGTTCTCGTAGCAGATTCTCTGCGTGAGGTCGTTGCTCGAGGCGTCGACGGCCACGACCACTTCGTCGGCGAAGCTTCTCCCGAGTCGCAAGAGCTTCTCGATATACTCGGCCGAATTCTTCGTCGCTATACACAACGAGAGCTTCACCCACACCTCCCAACGCCATCTCACCCCGGCGAACAACGACGATTCGTGACAGTCTATCAAGATGTGCCGGAGATACCGTCCTGTGGGAGGAGGCTCCGACGCCACTAGTAGGAATCGGGTTTTTGTGAGAGCATCGTACTTTGTAGTAGCAACGTAGCTCGATAGGAGAAATATCAATTGCCGATCTTCGAGTACCGCAGGGCCTTCGAGATAGCGCGCCACATAAAGGCGTTCCTCGAGGTAGGCCTCACCCGCAACGGGAGTCGGGACTCTCGGAAGCCTGAGAGCCGCGATGCAGGATCAGGGGGTTCTCAGCGGCCTGTAGCTGGCGAAGAACTCAACGGGCTGCGGGCGGGGTCTACTCCGGACGAAGACATACCCCTGTTCTTCCTTATAGGACGTTCGAAATCAGGGACCTCCTGGTTGATGAGGCTCTTCAACTCCCATCCAGAGATACTCTGCAGGGGGGAGGGCAAGTTCTTCGGGAAGGGCAAGTCCAACGCCCTGCACGGCGCCCTCGCCCGTTCGAAGGAGTTCAATAGGTGGCTGGGCCACAACCCCTGGACCCTCCGGGATCAGGACCCCAACCTCGACGACATCGTGGCCAATACCATAAACTACCTCATGCAAGAGAAGCTCAGGAAGACGAACAAGAAGATCGTCGGGGACAAGAGCCCGTTCACCACCCCTGGCGTGGTCGAGGAGATCTCCTCTATCTGCCCTGGTGCGAAGGTCGTGCACATAGTCAGGGACGGCAGGGACGTGGCTGTGTCCTCGGTCTACCACCAGTGGAATAATGCGACCGACCAGGGCGGTCGCCGCAAGCTCTCTCGCGAGAAGGTTGAAAAGCGTGAAGCCTACCGTAAGGACCCTGAGACCTTCGGAGCCTCAGGGGAGAGCATCTTCGCCGGCGGACACGTGGCGGAGATAGCCAGGAGCTGGAGTAAGTCCGTGAGTACGGCCATGAAAGATGCTGCTCTCCTTGGCGACAACTACTGCCAGGTACGCTACGAGGACCTCCTTGCAGAGCCGGTCGGTGAGGTCATGCGGCTGCTGGAGTTCCTGGGGGCGGACTCGGATGAGGAGGTCGCCCGCCGGTGCGTGGAGGCCGCGAGCTTCGAGCAGCTCTCTGGCGGCAGGACCCAGGGTGAGGAAGCCTCGTCTTCTTTCTACCGCAAGGGGATAGCGGGTGACTGGAAGAATCACTTCACCGAGGAAGACAGGCGCGTCTTCAAAGAGGAGGCCGGGGAGCTCTTGATCAGGCTCGGTTACGAGGATGACCTCGACTGGTAGCACTCTCACCGGACGCGTGCAGGTTTGGGGAAACACGTGAGCGCACACCAGACTAGGGAACTCGTGCCCCAGCAGGGAGCGTCGGGGCGTGCTTACGCCAGGGTACGCAGAGCGTGGCGCCGGGTGTTCGCCGGC
>DASTKM010000334.1:0-16165 GCA_035715885.1 Rubrobacter sp. | reverse complement strand
TCGCTTCCGAGCGCGTCGTAGGCGGCACGCAGTCCCGCTTCGCTGTCGAGCGAAGGTGCGTCCGTCCGCCTTCTTATGCCTCCTGACTTGCCCAGTTGGTCGGTACGCCCCCCCTGCTAAGAGCCGCTTCATTTTACGCCGCGTTACCGTCTACCACCGCCCTGGCTACCGCCACCACAGCCACCGCGGTAGTCAAAGCCGCCGCTCTCAAAGCAGAAGTTACCGCCGCTGACCCGGACACGGAAGTTGGCGCTCGCTCCGACGTCCTGTCGCGGTCGGCCGGCGGCTCCACGGGCCGGATCCGCTTCCTCAGCGTTCATCTTTCTTCCGGTAAGCGCGGGTCTGCTCATCATTCTCTTCGCCAGTTGGTGGCATGCTATCCCGTATTACGTATGGGAGCCCCCGAACATTCACCATGGCGGGCACCACGCGACGATCTTAACGATTCTTCATACCTGCAGCGGTTTTCAGTGTGGTTGACCCACGCAGCTTGATGCGTGCATAACCCTCGTCGGATGGTGTGCTCAACCGCTCTCATATGCACGGCGTGCATCGTTCAATGTCACCGCAACCCGCTGTAGAATGGACATTCATGGCTAAGGTCGATTTCTACGACATCAAACCCAATACCCCAATCGCGAGCCTAAGGCATGACTTCGAAGGCGAAGAGCTGAACATGCAGTTCGACGTAGATCTAGTGAGCGCCCTAAACCGAGATACTGAACAAGAACAGAACCCAAGACAACATCCTTTGGCCAGAACACCCCGAACCCTTTTGGACACTTACTCGATTGTGTTCAAACGAGGTCAGGTCCATCGGAGTGTGGGCGGGAATTACGTCGGCGGTGTGCGTGGTCGCAGACCCTCTCATCGAGTTGGGGATTGTTGGGGGCTGAGGCGGTCCTGTACACTCTCTGATCAGATCGCGTTGTCTTTCAAGTCCTTCAGTGAATATCTTGTCTCCCGCCACTCGATTCCCCCGTTGACGAGAGTGGTTGATGCGGACCGGACCATAGCGTAAATGAAGATACCGATACCAAAGGGGTGAAGCACGGCGTACCACCACGGCGTTTTGTCCCCAACGTGCTTGGCTCGGTAAGCGTATACGAGGACGGTCGAGAAGCTGTTCAACCTGCAGAGAATTCCCGTCGTATTGCGCGAGAAGAGACCGAAGGCTGGGAGCAAATTGGTCAGAAAGAGCATCAGCACGCCGGCTACCGTCGCACCGATCCTGTAGTCAAGGCCGGAGAACATGCTCTTGCTCAGTCCCCGCACGGCACCCGGCAGGGTCTGGTGCCACTCGACGCTGATGAGTCCCGTCCCGTAAGCCACTCCCTGCCTGAAGCCGTGCCTCTTGAGAAGCTTGGCCAGCTTCATGTCGTCGTCGGGGCGCATGCGGATGGCGCAGTGGGTTCCGATCTTCTCGTAGGCGACTTTCTTCATGAGATTGAAGGCCCCGATACCCACGTGCTCCCTGGCTTGGGGATCGCTCACCCGCCAGGGCCTCTGGGTCATCTCGAAGACTAGTGTGAAGGCCGCGACGAAGCTTCGGAGCAGAATGCCATTGCACAAGATCTCGGGAGGCAGGGTCAAGTGATCCAATCCGTTGTCGATCGCGTAGCGTACCGCTTTATCTGAGCAGTCGTAAGAGAAGATCACATCGGCGTCGGTGAACAGGAGCCATTCTCCTGTGGCCTCCGCGGCACCGATATACAGGGCGTGGGTCTTCCCAAGCCATCCCTCCGGCAATGACTCAACGTTCAGTACCCGAAGGCTGTCGGGGTGTTTCGTGGCCAGCTCTTCCAGGATCTCGCCGGTACGATCGGTAGAGCGGTCGTTGACGGCTATGACTTCCAACAAGCCCGAATAATCTTGATCCAACATGGATACAACGCTCTCTTTCACCGACCGCTCCTCGTCGCGGGCGGCCAGGATCACCGAAAGTGCCGGATTACGGTTCATGTGACCCGGCTTGCGAAAGTCTTTGAGCAAGGGTACGTTCCTCGTGCCACGGAACCACTGGAGGCCCAAAACCAACCATACCAGTGAGCCGAAGGCTGCGAGGAAACTGAGAGTTCTCGAAATTCTGTGTTTGTGATCTCCAAAGGCGCTCACGAGGCACGCTCTTGCATACCTGCTGCGAGACTACCAGAGCTAGAGTGCCTGCTGGGTGGGTCAAGCACGACTTTCCTTCCACCCGAGGCCTCAGGTAGTGGGAGCTTTACCAAACAGCATTCAACGCTCCTCATCGGTCGCTGGGCGAAGGCTTCAGCCTTTGCCTGGTCGAATTGCTGCGTGGTCATGTTGCACCTTCCTAGCCGTGGCTTCTCCACTCTGGAAGAGACCGGGCCGGTATCCTGAATGGGTTCGGCTTGGCTCTCGCCTCCAGCTCTGTGCCGCCGGCGTGGCGTTGCTCTCCGTCTCGCGCCGAGCTTGCGCTTGGCTATGGGCGGGTGGACAGGAGCATGATACCCACATCCTCGCACGTATACCCCCGGGTGACAGAAATCCCCTTCCTTTCGCCTCCATAACACGCAGATAAAGCAGGCAGTGAGCAACAGCGCCGACCTCGATGCCGGACCCGAGCCGAGTGACGTGCGCTAGATAACCTCTTCCGTCTGGTGGTAGGCTGCTCGAGAGACGGGCTGGCGGTTCGACGGGGTCTTGCCCCATAGGCCTCACCGCCGGGCAAGTAGGGAGATCACCTTGGCTTCATGGAACCTTATACGAGCGGGAGGCGGGCTGGCGAGCGCCGCCGCCGGCATCCTGCTGTTGGTCGGCCACGTGCTGAACCTCGGCGGCGATCCTGAATACGGCACGGTGCCAGGAGCGAGCTCGGTGCTCACCGCCCACGTGCTCCTGGTTTTCGCCCTCGTCGCGCTCTACGCAGCCCAGGCCGAGCGGAGCGGCGTCCCTGGGATCCTGGGGATGGTGCTCGGCGTGGCGGGCACGACGCTCGTCTCGGGCGTCGTTTTGGTCGAGATGGCCGGGGCTTCCGGCGCGAACGTGGAAGCCGCGCTCGGAGGGGGCCTCGCGGGCACGCTTGCCCTTCTGGGTGGCCTTGCGTTCTTCCTCGGGCTCATCCTGTTCGGCGCGGCTACTATGCGGGCGGGCGTGTTCCCACGCTGGGCCGGACTCCTCCTGATCGTCGGTGACGTCGTGTTCGGAGCGGGGGATCACTTCGGTCCGGCCGCGCCGATCGTCTACGTCCTGGGCGCGGCGATCACCGGCGCAGGATTCGTGTGGTTGGGATTGGCGCTGCTCTCGGGGAGAGGTACGTCGGCACAACGACCCGCCCGTGTGAGTTAGGAGGCCGGCGTGTCGATACTGAAAGGTGCCAATCTGGCCCTGCGCTTTCTCCTGGAGCTGTGTGCCCTGGCCGCCCTCTGTTACTGGGGCTTCAACACCGGAACCGGACCGATCTCGAAGGTCGTGCTGGGAATCGGCGCCCCGCTCGCAGCCGCGGTCCTCTGGGGCACCTTCGTGGCTCCGGCCGCTCCGGTATCGGTGCCCGGAGCGCTGCGTTTGCTCCTGGAGCTGGCGGTGTTCGGAGGCGCGGCGGCCGCGCTGTACTCTGCCGGGCGTCCTGGGCTTGCCTGGGCGTTGGGGTTGGCTTACGTGATCAACCGTGTCCTGATGTTCGTGTGGGATCAGTGATGCCCGAGCCTGGAGCGCAAGCACCCCGGACGGGCAGCGGATCGAAGGACTGACGATCGAAAATCCCTTCAAGAATTGAGAACTAGGTGTGGTGCTCGAACCCAGAATGTCCCATGATACGAAGCTCAAGCTTGTGTGCCGAGGGAGAGGAGCACCATGCGAACCACCATCAACCTCGATCACGAGTTGCTCGAAGAAGGCAATCGAATTACGGGCGTGAACAGGGCGGACAACTTTGATCTACGAGGAGCTGTGCACCCTGAGCGAACGCGAGAGAGCCCAGCTACTATCCTGACTAGGAGGCAGCGAGACACGGTTGCGGCCGGTCCCCCGGCGGCGTCCTGCACGCGCCTCCGTGTGTTGATGTTTTCCTCTCAAGTACTGCGATGAAGCTGTGGGTAGGAGTGACGGATAATGATTGGTTCGATTTTCTGAGCCGTGCTGGGGTGGACGAGGTGAACTTCTGGTAGCCTAGCAGTAGAGCTCCCTTTGTCGGGCTAGAACCAGGGTCCCCATTCATGTTCAAGCTCAACGGAAGTATCCACTGGAGAAGTCGTATGGATCGAACAGGAAGTACACAGACCTCTAGGGGTGTCTCAACCTTCTGTGAACCGACGAAGCTAGCAGATTCCTTCGGCAGATTGAGAACAAAACTCGCCGTCCATTACGTACCGTGCGTGATCTAACCCGATTAAGCGGGTGCCAACCAGTGGATCGCTGAAGACCCCTGTATTGCCCTGGATGACGCCAAAAGGAAATAGACGAAACATGCTAGCATTGGTACTCGTCCGTGCGGGAGAAGGGTACACGGATGAGGGGACAGGGGATGCCGATGGCTGGCGAAACGGGGAGCGTCGTGAAGTGGGTCGATGGGATCAATGACGACCGACTGGCTTCGGAATTTTCGGGCCGGTGCGGTATTCGTCGTTCAGCGGGGCGTCTTGACTGGTTCTCTTCGTTCTGGTAGGGGATTCGGATGGTGAGCAGGAGTGTCGGAGAGGTCTCTGGTGGGACGCCTTACGTTTTGATCGACGGCACGAAGATGGAGAGAAACGTACTGAAGATGGCCGAGGTTGCCAGGGTGACCGGGGTTGCGCTGAGACCCCACGTGAAGACGCATAAGATCCCGGGCATAGCCAGAGAACAGTTGGAGGCCGGGGCGGCGGGCATTACGGTGGCCAAGCTCTCCGAGGCTGAGGTGATGGCGGACGGTGGTATCGAGGACATTTTTGTCGCCTATCCGCTGGTGACGGATGCGAAGATTCGTCAGGCGATCCGGCTGGGCGAGAGGGTGAGGCTCGTCGTCGGGGTAGACAGCCTCGAAGGTGCCAGGAGGCTCTCGGCTGTGGCGGAGGGTCATACGCTCGAGGTCAGGCTCGAGGTGGATACAGGCCTGAGGCGCACCGGGGTCCTTTACGACGAAGCCGTGGGGCTGGCGGGTGAGATCGAGGGCATGGACAACCTGGATCTCACGGGTATCTACACTTACCGCGGTGCCGTTCTTGGCGGCTCAAAGACGCTGGAGCTCGAGAAGGCAGGTCTCGAAGAGGGCCAACTTATGGTCTCGCTGGCCGATATGCTGAGGGAACGGGGTATAAGGGTGGACGACGTCAGCGTTGGCTCTACCCCGACGGCGGAGTATGTGGCGAAGGTGGAGGGAGTGACGGAGATCCGGCCAGGAACCTACGTGTTCTACGATAGGATGCAGGCCCGACTCGGCGCCTGTTCCCTCGACGAATGCGCCGCCGTCGTGGTGTGCACGGTGGTAAGCAGGCCTGCTCGGGACCTGGCCATCATCGACGGCGGGAGCAAGACCTTCGCCACCGATGTAGCCCCCGGCGCGGAGCCCCTGAACCTGGAGGGGTACGGCCACGTTGTCGGATACCCCGACGCAGTGCTGGAGAGGCTCACGGAGGAGCACGGGATGCTCTCTGTGGATGAGGACTGTGACCTCCAGGTGGGCGACACGGTGCAGGTAATCCCCAACCACATCTGCAGCACGGTGAATCTGCACGATGCGGTGTACCTGGTTGGAGAGGATGGCGTGGTGGAGGAGACGCTGGTGGCGGCCCGCGGGAAGGTTCGGTAGGAGGCTGCGATGTGGGACCCCGTGCTCGAGAATGGGTGGCTTGTGGACGGGATCTCTCACGTCCTCGGCAACGGGACGAAAGCTGTAGAATCCGGCGCACTTATGGGGACTGAAAAAGGCAAAGTGATAGGGAAGGAGCATAGATGAGAAAGACTGTTATGGCAGAGAAGGGCCCGGCGCCCGCCGGACCGTACTCCCACGCCGTGGTCGCGGGCGACTTCGTGTTCATCTCGGGGCAAGGTCCTGTAAACCCGGAGACGGGCACCATGCCAGATGCCTTCACGGATCAGGTACGCCAGACTTTCGAGAACGTAAAGACGATCCTCGAGGCCTCCGGTTCGGGCCTCGACAACGTCGTGAAGGTCAACGCTTACGTGACCGACCTCACACGGTTCGCCGAGTTCAACGAGGTGTACAAAGAGTACTTCGACCACGACCCCCCGGCACGGACGACCATCGCCGCTGTCCTGCTCGGCATGCTCGTAGAGGTGGACTGCATAGCAGTGGTCGAATAGTCCGGACCGCTAGCACCACAATCAAGACCTGAAGCCTGATACCTGCCATCAGGCAAGAGCCTGCTGGATCCAATCCAGAGCCTGCAACCGGCAGAAACCGTAGTGGTAGAAGTCGAGACGTCCTAGCCCACGTTCGCGCGCGAGGGCGACCTTCGCGGCCAGGTTGTCGGCCGACCGGCAGTCCGGCGGCATCGGACGGAGAACAAGACCGAGCAGCGAGGCGTCGGGGACCAGGGTCTGGTAAGCGTCGAGATCCAAGTTCAGCCTGCCGGGGTCGGCCGCGTATCCGGTCGCCGCGACGGTGTCGCACACACCAGCCAGCTCGGCTTGGTCGATGCCCATCTGCCACCCGAGGGTGGGTGCGGCCTCGCCTTCGGGATACCCGGTCGCGAAACCCTTCTCCGCGCCGCAGAGATCCAGGACCGCGAAACCGGCGCCCCCGCCGGAGGCTGCCGTCGCCACCTCGCCTACGAGCGACGTCACAGTCTCCGTCCTCGTGTCGAGATACCCAAGCATCTCCTCGCCGCCGAAGGGTTCGAGATCCTCGCGCCTCAGCTCCTCGGGGTCCTCACTGCTCCCGCCTGAAAAGCGACGCTCCAGTTCGTCGCGTACCAACCTGTGAACCATCCCGGCATCGACTCCTCTACGGCGGGCCGCCTCGAGGCAATGTTCGCAGAAGCACAGCCCGAGCAGATAGAGGCCGACAGCCCCGAATTCCTCGAAATAGCGTTCGTGATGATAGCCGTGCCTGAGTCCGTGGAAGTGGACCGACTCCGAGAGGATTGTCGAGACATCGTAGCGGGCGATATCCGAGGCGAGCGTGCGCGCGTACGTCCGCACGCCGGGGTTAGATGGGCACAGGTCGGTTAGGTAGCGATCTCCGAAAGCGTTCTGCGTGGCGCACTCTGGGTGCGAGAAGCCCAATCGGTCGCTGTGCAGGAATACGGCCCAGGCGTTTACATGCATTCCCCGCTCGCCGGCGGCCTCGCACAGCTCGCCGAGAGGGTCCCCCGAGCGGGCGAGCTCGCTGACGCGGGGCTGTAGATCCCCGTAGCGAGCAACGTCAGGGGGGAAGAAGACGGCGCCACCCTCCAGATAGCGCACTTTACGGACGGGGTTGTGAGGAAAGACGTCCCTGGCGTCGTGGTAGGCCACGGCCATCGTCAGCCCGTTTACCCCTGCCCTGTTTTGGACGTTATCGAGGACCGTACCGACGCCTTCGTCGTGAAGGTCGGAAGCGAAGGCGAGCATCGACGTCTCCATCAGGGCAACAGACTATCTATCCGGGGGCTTGCGATCAAGGCGCTCCGCGTTACGACGTCTGGTCGCCCTGGCCTTTGATCATCTCTTCCATCATCTGCATGTTGCCGGCTGTGAGTCCTCCGTCGACGGGGAGTACGGCGCCGGTGATCCAGGTCGCATCATCCGATGCCAGGAAGAGGGCGGCCCCGGCCACGTCATCGGGCTCACCGACGCGGCCCAGCGGATACCACCTGGTGAGACGCTCGAAGACATAAGGGTTCTTCTCCCTTCGCTGTTCCCAGGCAGGGGTTCTCAAGGTGCCGGGTGCGATGGCGTTAACGCGAATACCGGATGGTCCGTAGAGGACAGCGAGGCTCCTCGTCAGGCTGAGGATGCCGGCCTTGGCCGCGCTGTAGGCTTCGTTACCGTAGTAACCAAGGGCGTTCACCGAGCTGATGTTGATAATGACCCCAGACCCGTGCTTGACCATGTCAGGGAGCACCGCCTGCGCACACAGAAACGGACCCTTCAGGGTAATTGCCACGTCCTCGTCCCAGATGCCCTCGCCGAGACTGAGAAAGTCGGCGTCGGTAGCCTTCGCCGCGTTGTTGATCAGGACATCCACCGGCCCGAACGCTTCGCGGGTCGCTTCGACCATGGTTTTGACCTCGGACGCGTCGGTTACGTCCGTCGTTTGCGCCAGGGAGTCGCCACCCGCATCGAAAATTTCCTCCGCAACCGCGACCGCGCGTTCCCTCGCTACGTCAGCGACTACGACGGCAGCGCCCTCCGCTGCGAATCGGTGCGCCAGTACCCGACCCAGTCCCGAACCGCCCCCCGTCACGATGGTAACCCTATCCTTGAAGCGCATCTCTACCTCCGATCCCCTCTGCCGGCATCAATATAGATGAAACGATCGTCCCTAAACCCCCGTGGAGTACACTCCCCGACAGAGCAGCCCTCCTCAGCAAGTAGGACTATCCCGTGCTAATCCTGATACCTCAAGCGCTCTCAGTGCAAACTTTGTTCACTTAGCGTATAAAGGGTACGTGAGACTACATGCGCCGGAAGGAACACAGAACGATGTACGGTGAGAACGCGCCACCTTCCTGGGCACGGTTGCCAGGCGCGCGTTGCAGGGCGGTCGAGCACCTGACCAAGCTGGACGGGCTCAAGGAGTTCGAACTCTTCGAAGGGCTCGAAGAGGGATTTTTCCAGGATCTCGCGATAGTGGCCGAGGTGCTCGAGCTGGGCGCAGACACCGCCCTGTACAGGGAGGGCGAGCCATCGGGGGCCGTGTACTTCGTCGGCGAGGGGCGCGTGAAGCTCTACCGTTCTTCCGGCGGTCCCAAGGCGCGGGACCAGATCCTCGGTGTGGTCGGCGACGGCTCCGTGCTCGGCCTCGGGGCGGCCCTCGAAGGCCGGACCCAGACCCATGGTGCCACGGCCCTTACCGAATGCGTTCTCTACGCCGTCTTCCGCGACGACCTGTTCGAGATCATGGGCCGCTTCCCCGACGGCGCCGTCAGGCTCTCCAGGTCGCTGGCAGCGAGGACCCGCGAGCTGGAAGATCTCGTCGGCGACCTTGTCTTCCGCAGCGCCCCACAGAGGGTGGCGCGGATGCTCTTGAACCTCGCCACAGAGGAGGGCCGCGTCACCAAGAGGGGCGTCGTCTTCGCGCCTTCTCTGAGCCGGCAGGAGATGGCCGAGGCTACGGGCATCTCGCGCGAGGCCCTCTCACGCGCCCTCTCTCGCCTCGCCAAAGAGGGCATCCTCGACCTCGGCAGCAAGTCTATAACCATACTCATGCCCGCCGAACTCCGCTCCCGTACCTGAGAACGGTTTGCAGCAAGGGCGGTTTTTGACCAGGATCACACGACCGTATGACCATGATCATCGGCTGCCATGACACTCATCAAGGCGGGTGTTGATGGTGGCGGCGGGCTGGTATAAAGCCATTACGAGACACCCAGAGAGGAGGCCCCTTTGACCTATGTGATCACGGAGCCGTGTATCGGCACCAAGGACCAGAGTTGCGTCGAAGTCTGCCCGGTGGACTGCATCTACGACGCCGGCGACCACTTCATGATCAACCCTGAAGAGTGTATCGATTGCGGCGCCTGCGAACCCGAGTGCCCGGTCGAGGCCATCTACCCGGAGGACGAAGTCCCCGAAGACATGGAGAGCTACACCACCAAGGCCGCCGACTACTTCGAGTAGAAGACAGAGCATAGGGTTTCTTTGGGGAGGGGCTCAGGCCCCTCCTTTTTGCATGTTTGTCAGCACTTCAGCACGTCATCTTCTTGTTTCCGCCTCCAGCTGAATGGGCGATTCGCAGCAGGTCAATATCTGTGCACATCGCATTTATACTTTCCCGCATGGGAGAAGAGAGCTGGCGGACGCTCGGAAGGGAGTACGTGTACCAGAGTCCATGGTGCGCCTTCCGCGTGGACGAGGTGGAGCTACCGGGCGGGGCGCAGATCGAGTACGGCGTTCTGGAGAGCGGCGGGTTCGCCTCCATGGTACCGGTCACGGGCGGGGGAGACGTGGTGCTCGTGCGCCAGTGGAGGCAGCCCCTTGGCGCCTTCACGCTGGAGCTGCCGAGCGGCGTGGTCGATGCCGGCGAGAAGCCCGAGCGGACGGCCCGTAGGGAGCTCTTCGAGGAGACGGGCTATAGGGCCGAGAGATTGGAGCATCTTGTCTCCGTACATACCAGCACGGGACGGAGCACGGAGGTCTGCCACCTTTTCGGGTGCGCGGCGGTGAGGGACGAGCGTGGCCCGCGGCCCGAGCCTACGGAGTTCATAAGGGTGGTGGAGTTGCCGTTCGGGGAGGCTTTGCAGAGGGTCTCTGAAGGTGGGATCACCGACGCCGCCACCGTGCTCGGGTTGCTCTGGAGTGCGGGTGGTGCCGGTGCCGGCGGTAGGTTACACTGAGAGCATCAGTAAGCCCGGGGAGCCGTGAGGCTGAGAGGGCGCCGAGGCGCCGACCCGCTGAACCTGATCCGGGTAATGCCGGCGCAGGGAGATCTCGGAGTCTCTTATCGGCGCATCCCCGAAGACGGGAAGGAGGGTGCGCAGTTGAACGCTTTCAGAGACACCAGGGTACTGACCGAGGCGGCGCTCGCTATAGCTCTGGCCTTCGTTCTCGGATTCGTCGTGCTCTTCAAGATGCCGTATGGCGGCTCCGTCTCCCTGGAGATGATTCCCCTGATACTCCTCGCCCTCAGGCAGGGCTGGAAGGTGGGCGTCGTCGCGGGAGCGGCTTACGGTCTGCTATATCTTGCCATCGATTTTTTCGTGGTACATCCTGTGCAGCTCATCCTGGACTACCCTCTGGCCTACGGCGCCCTTGGACTCGCAGGACTCTTCAAGCCAACGGTGCGTGGTGCCGTCCTCGGCACCACAGTGGCCGTTCTGGCGCGCTTCGCATGCCACTTCCTCTCGGGCGTAGTCTTCTTCGCCTCCGTCGCGCCCCAGGGTTGGAACCCCTACCTCTACTCGGCGGCGTACAACGCCGCGTACCTGGCCCCGAGCCTGGGCATCGCGCTAGTGGTTACTGTGGTGCTGCTGAAGGCTCTGGAACGGGCGCAGCCTTCGCCGAGGCAACTATACTACCGGGACTCGAAAACCTCGTAGCGTGCGGGCCGCCATCTTCCTGAACGGATCTCCTGACTCGTCCTATCTGCTCAGGAGCGTCGCCGGACGTGCGGACCTCATAGTCGCCGCTGACGGTGGAGCCAGGTTCGCGCTGGAGGCCGGGGTTGTGCCTGATCTCGTCGTCGGGGATATGGACTCGTTGGGAGAAGACCTCGCGCTGGAAGTCGAGAGGCGCGGGGCCTTCCTGGAGCGCCATCCGGTGAGGAAAGACAAGATGGACGGACATCTTGCGGTACTGGCCGCCAGGGGGCGGGGGGCGACCGCGGCTGACCTCCTCTGCGCCGTGGGCGGGAGGCCAGGGGCCCTCTTCGCGGTCCCACACATCCTGCTCGCCGCCGAGCGTATCGGTCTGCGTTCCACGGTCGTGGCCGACCAGGGACGGATGATCCTGGTCGAGGCCGGCTCCAGGATGGTGGAAGGAGAGCAGCAGGATAGCGTCTCGATCTTCCCCCTGTCCGGTCCTGCCGCCGGCGTCACCCTCGAAGGCATGGAGTATCCGTTGGAGAACGCCACCCTGGACCCCGGAGACACCCTTGGGTTCCACAACGAGTTGATCGGCACGCAGGCCAGGGTGAGCGTGAGAGAAGGGGCGCTTCTGATCGTACATGAGACGGAAGGGCCCGTGAGAGGGCATACGGACTCCTGTGGGGGAACGTCCTAAGATTACGGGCGCCCATGCACGCCGCTTTTCGACCCGAGACGGTACTTGGCAGGATAGAGCACCGTCCCTACCCCGTCCCTTCCGGTCCGTGGGTGCTCGGGATGAGCTGGCGGGACCTGCTCTTCATGCACTGGCCCGTCGGAGTGGAAGATCTCAGGCCCCTCGTGTCGCCGGCCCTGAGCATCGACACCTTCGAAGGCAGCGCCTGGCTCGGCGTCGTACCCTTCGATATGACTGGCGTAAGGCCCCGCTTCCTGCCCGCGATCCCCGGGCTCTCGCATTTCCCTGAGATGAACCTCCGCACCTACGTGACGGCGGATGGCAGGCCGGGTGTCTGGTTCTTCTCCCTTGACGCCCAAAGCCGCGTAGCCGTCCGCCTCGCCCGCGCCACATTCCACCTTCCTTACTTCGACGCCCAGATGTACTGCCAAGCTTCGGGCGACGAGGTTGACTTCAGGAGCCTGAGGACGCACAGGGGCGCGCCGCGGGCGGAGTTCGCGGCCCGCTACAGCCCTGTGGGGGAGCCCTTCGAGAGCGAGAGGGGGTCCATCGAGAACTTTCTGACCGAGCGCTACTGCCTCTACAGCGCGGACGGGAGGGGACACGTCCGCCGCGGAGAAGTCCACCACCATCTCTGGCCCCTCCAGCCCGCCGAGGCTGAGGTCAGCACGCTCGCGATGACGCAGCAAATAGGCCTGAAGCTGCCCGAGACAGACCCGATCCTTCACTTCTCCAAACGCCTGGACGTTCTCGCGTGGCTACCGCGACGGATAGGCTCGTAAGCCGGAGCGGTTCGCGAACCGCCCCCGTGGACCATATACTTGCCGAGTGGAGAGTAGACCCGAAGCAATTACTACGGGCGCGCTTTGAAGGCGGATCTCGTCTCCGGCCTGCTGCCCATCAGGGAGGACGGCCGCATGCTCCTGCTCCAGCGACCCACGGGTACCTGGGAGCCGCCGGCCGGACGTCTTCAGCCGGGCGAGAGCTTCGGGGAGGGGGCAGTCCGCGAGCTCTATGAAGAGACCGGCGTCCTGGTCTCTCCCCAGCGCATCATCGCCACCTGGGTCGGCGAGGCGGCGAGCGGTAGACGTCTGGCCTCCGTAACCTACGCGGGACGGACTGATAGAGTAGAGGTCCGTCTCTCCGAGGAGCATCTCGACCACCGGTGGGTAACCCTCGGAGAGTGGATGTCGCTGCCGAGCTGGTGGAGCCACGAGAACATCAAGCGCATAGCCGGGCCCGTGGAGGCGGTTCGCACGGTAGGGGCGGTTCGCGAACCCCCCCTACCATCCTTACGCGAGGATACCGGCGTGGTCACTGCCAACCTCGGGGCCGGGGCCGTGCTCGTTGATCTTGGAGGTGTCGAGCCGCGGGCGCTACTGCTCAGGCGCCGTAAACCGCCAGTTGGCCTCTGGGAGAACCCTGGCGGCATGCTCGAAGATGGCGAGGACTTCGAAGCCTGCGCCAGCCGCGAGCTCTACGAAGAGACCGGTGTGCGGGCCCGTATAGTAGACGCCTGGTGGGCCAGGGTCGAGCCCTGGCGCAACCCAGAGGATCCCGAGTTCTACGCCGGCGTGGGCTTTCTGGCAAGGCATCAGGGAGGAGAGATTGACCCTGAGGCCGCTGCCCACGACGCCGCTCGGTGGGTCACGGAAACCGGGTGGCTATCGCTGCGTACCTGGTATACGAGACGAGAGTCAGACGTGCTCTGGAAAGCCATCAGGGAGATGGAACCTTAGACGAGCAAGGGTACAGGCAAAGAGCGGGCCAGGAGCCTCGTGTTTCGAAAAGGGCTGGCCTGACGCGGCTCGTGGGAATAGTCCTGCTCGTCGCCGCTGTGCTGTTCTGGGTGGCGGCCCCGGCCGTACTGCTGACCCCGCTCTCCACCGCGCAGAAGGCCTGGACGAGTTCGGCCTTCCTGGTCCTGGGAGAGGTAGCGTTCTGGGTCGCTGCCGTGGTGCTCGGACGGGAGGTATTCCGGCGCTACAGGAGATTCCTCGATCCCCGTGGCTGGTTGGGCAAGAAGCGTTCTTGAACGAGTTCGAGGTTATACGCAGGATCTCAGCCCTCCTGCCTCCCGCGCCACCCGAGGTGCTCGTGCCCCTCGGGGACGACTGTGCCGTTGTGAAGATCCGGGACAGTACGTGGGTGGCCGCCTCCGACATGCTCGTCTCGGGCCACCATTTCAAAGACTGGGCCACGCCCGAGGACGTGGGCTACAAGGCCGTCGCGGTCAACGCGTCGGACGTGGCCGCGATGGGGGGGACCCCGAGGTTCGTTCTGGCCTCTGGAGGAGCGCCCGAACCTGAGACGGCGCTGCGCTGCTTCGAGGGTGTCTTGGAGGCCTGTGAGAGGTTCGGGGTCTACCCGCTCGGGGGTGATACGACCCGAGCGGATGCCCTCACAGTGGACGTGGCCATCCTCGGGGAGCTGGCCACGCAGCCGGTACTGCGCTCGGGGGCGCGCCCCGGCGACTTCCTGGCGGTCACAGGCGAGCTCGGCGCCTCGGCGGCCGGGATTCTCGCACTCGAGCACAGCATGACCGGCCCGCAGCGTCTCATCCGCAGGTGCCTGCGGCCCGAACCGAGGCTCGAGGCCGGGCGCATCGCCGCCAGACTGGGCGCCACCGCCATGATAGACCTCTCCGATGGCCTCGCTTCGGACGTACGCCACGTGTGTGACCGGAGCGGGGTGGGATGCATAGTGGACCTGGATCTACTGCCCTTCAAAGACGATACTAGAGAGCTCGCAGAATCCCTCGAACGCGACCCTGACCTCCTCGCCGCAACGGGAGGCGAAGAATACGAGCTCCTGATCTGTGCCCCCTGGTCTGTCCTGGACGCCCTGGCAAATAGCGTAGAAATCCCCCTCACAGTGATCGGGGAGATTACCGAGGGCGATGTCGTCTTCGAGCGTGGGGACGAGCGGGTCGAAGGACTATCCGGCTGGAACCACTTCACCTGAAACCTGTTAGCTCTGCCTCGAGCGCCCGCTGGACGCACCCCAACTCCTTCTTGATTCGTCCGAGTAGTTCGGAGCCTTGCGAGAGATCTCCTGATGCCGTGCTCTGCGAAGCAAGGCGCTCTAGGCTCGAGGCAGATACACGGTGAAGGTGGATCCCTCTCCAGGGGTGCTGTGGACGGTGACCCGGCCGCCGTGGTTCTCGGCCACATGCCTCACTATGGAGAGGCCCAGCCCCGTTCCGCCGGTAGCCTTGGAGCGGGCCTTGTCCACCCGGTAGAAGCGCTCGAAGATGCGTGGGATCTTCCCCTCGGGGATGCCGATGCCTGTGTCAGAGATGCGGATCGTTATCTCCGACTCCTCGGAGCCCCCGACCACTTCGACCTTGCCCCCAGGCGGCGTATATTTCACTGCATTATCTACAAGATTGGTGAACATAGAAGTGAGTTGTGTCTCGTCGCCGTAGACAGTGTATTCGGCTGCCTTGCCGAAGCGTTTCCACTGGAGGGTGATATCTTTTTTGCGGGCGACGCGTCTCATGCGGGCGAGCACGGTCATCAGGACGCTGCGCACGTCGACGAGGGTGGGGTAATCGATGGATTCCTGGCTCTCGAGGCGTGTCAGGTCGAGGAGGTCCGTAATGAGGTGGGCGAGGCGCTCGGTCTCCTTCTTGAGTTGCGAGGCGAAGAGGCGCGCCTGGACTGGGTCTTCGTCGAGGGTCTCTTCGAGGCTCTCGGCCAGTAGCTTCAGGCTCGTGGCCGGGGTCTTGAGCTCGTGGGAGACGTTGGCGACGAAATCGCGCCGGATCTTGTTGACCCTCTGGAGCTCATCGGGGCTGACGTGACGGGCGCTGTTTTGTCTCTCCAGCGTCACCCTCTACTCCTGGCGTTCCGAAAGAGATTCGACGGGGCGCCTTGGCTTGGGTTCGAAACGGTAGCCGAGTCCCCGCGCTGTGTGGATGTACTCGTAGGACGACTTCTGCTCCAGCGCGGCCCGGATCCTGCGTATGTGCACATCTATCGTGCGCGAGGAACCGACGCCGGCGTGGCCCCAGACCTCCTTGGCGAGCTCTTCGCGGCTCCTCAGCTCGCCTGGGGTGGAGGCGAGGGCGGCGAGGAGCTCGAACTCTTTCAGGCGCAACTCCAGCGACTCTCCACCGGCGCGGGCCGTAAAGTTCTTCGTGTCCAGTTGCAGGTCCCCGGCCTCGATTATCTTGCCCCGGCCGCCCGTCTCGCTGCGTTTCAGGTTCGCGTTTATGCGGGCGACCAGCTCCTTCATGCCGAAAGGTTTCGTCACGTAGTCGTCGGCGCCGGCCTCGAACCCGCGGACCTTGTCTTCTTCGGCGTCCTTGGCCGTGATCATCACGATCATCACGCTCTGG
>DASTKM010000333.1:0-7457 GCA_035715885.1 Rubrobacter sp. | reverse complement strand
CTTCCATGAACAGCTATAGCGTCAGTGTAGCGCCTACCTCTGGTGGTCCTATCAACGGACTAGTACCGCTTATGCCAGATGGAGACTGTCCAGTTGAGTTTCCGGTAGAACAGAACGGACGCTGTTACTCACGCTAGTCCTCTTCGGTAGCTTCCTCTCTGGACGAATCTACTCAATATCCTCAGACTATTTATATACTCTGACTCAGGATAGACCTCGATCTATTCTCTGATGTAAGAAGATTCAGACGTTTGCTCCAAAGGGCTCCCTTCTCTCAATAAGGTGCTTTCAGTGACTGAAGGAAGGGGGTAATACTCCATACCACTCTCCCTATCTTCTAATAGATTGATTGAGTGGTAAGGAGTATGCCCCCTCCCGGGCAATCAGATCTTGGCTACTTGTGATCCTCGAAGATATCCTCCATAGCCTCTACCGCCTTCTCCTGCATGTTGGGGAGGACGTGAGAGTAGGTGTCGAGGGTTATGGTGATGGATGAGTGCCCGAGCATCTCCTGTACGATCTTGGGATGAACTCCCTTGGTTAGAAGCAGGGTTGCACAAGTGTGACGGAGATCGTGGAACCTCGTGTTGTGGGGAAGACCTGCACTAGCGAGCAGGGGCTTCCAGGAACGGTTGTGCAGGTTATGGACACTGATGGGTGTCCCTACGCTGGTTGAGAAGACCCACTCACTGGCCCTCTCGTGCCCTTGTAGTGCCCTTATAGACGTCTCGGTCAGCCTGATGCTCCTGTTGCCATTTGCACTCTTGGGAGCCTCTGTACGTCCACCAAAGACACTGCGCCTTACCTGAACTGTCCCTCCCTGTAGATCTACATCTTGCCACCTCAACCCCAGAATCTCACCCGAGCGCATGCCCGTGTGGACGGCGAGTATGTAGAGGGCTTCGAGCTTATCTCCCTGTGCAGTCTCAAGGAGCTTCTTGACCTGCTCCTCGCTCAGGGGTCTTATCTCCCCCTTGGGGACCCTGGGAGGGTCTACGGAGTCGACCACGTTCCTGGGGAGCAGGGTCCACTTCACTGCCTGCTTCAGGGCCTTATACAGGGTGGCATGGATGATCTGCACCGTCCTGGGAGAGAGACCCTCCTCCAGCTTGGCACGATAGAGGGATTGGATCTGCAGGGCATTTACCTTCTCAAGCTTGGTGTTCCCCAGGGAGGGCTTGAGGTGCAGCCTTACTATCTCCTCGTAGCGAGTCCAGGTACGCCTCCTTAGCGTATCCCTTCTGGAGTCGAGCCATCTGTCCAGGTAGTTACCCACACTCAGGGAGAGCGCATCGAACACCATACCAGCGTCCCTCTCTGCCATGGCCTTGGTTAGCTTGCTGGCTACCTCCTTGCGGGTCTTGCCGTAGATGTACCTGCGCTTCCCATCGACGTCGTATTGCCCGACCCACCGGCCATCCTTGCGGCGGTAGATCGAGCCCTCTCCCCTACCTCGTTTTCCCTTGCTCACGAGATGCGTCTCCTCTCAAGCTGTCAATAGAGCTGTCAAAGGCTTCGGAGATGCGGTGGTGGTCCCCTGCAGGTCCACTCTTGCGCGGGCCTGTAGATTAGGGGATAGATCAACTGCTTGCAGGGAAATTTGTCAGGAGGAAGTACAATCCCCCCAAGAGCGGGCCTGGCAGGATTCGAACCTGCGACACACGGCCCCGGAAACCGTTGCTCTATCCCCTGAGCTACAGGCCCGTGCAAGATTGGGGACCGCCCAGGGATGTTACCGTAACGCCTGCGGCGCTTCAACAGACGGTAGGGCGATTGAAATCGTCCACCCAGCGTATAAACTACGCCGCACCCTATATGTATGCGGTGATCTCGGACATCCACGGCAACCTCGAGGCACTAGAAGCCCTCCTTGGCGACGTGCCCGAGGAAGTGGAGACTATCTACTGCCTTGGCGATGTAATCGGCTACGGGGCGAACCCGGACGAGTGCTGCGACGTGGTGCGCTCCTTGAGGATGCCGACGATCTCGGGCAACCACGACCTGGCCGTAACCGACCTGGAGACGGACCTGAACTGGTTCAACCCGACGGCCGCCGCGGCCGTGCTGTGGACGCGGAATCACTTGAGCGAGGAGAACGCCAAATTCTTGCGCACGAGGCCGCGCATGATGCAGTCCGAAGAGGCGCTCTTCGTCCACGGCTCCGTACGTGATCCCGACGAGTACATCATCAACACGATCTCCGCGTACGACAACCTCGCTATGTTGAAGAGCGAGTACCCTGATGTCCCGATCTGCTATTTCGGCCACACGCACGTGAAAGCCGTAGCCCCTTCGCCGAACGGCGCGATGTTGGGGGGACACACCCTGGATCTCCACTCTGGCGGCCCCTACCTGGTTAACCCCGGCTCGGTAGGCCAGCCGCGCGATGGGGATACCTTCGCCTCGTACGTGATCGCCGACGGCGAACGCGTGACATACCGCTTTGTCGAGTACGACATAAGAAAGGCCCAGGCCAAGATACGGGCCGCAGGCCTCCCCGACATGCTCGCAGACCGCCTGGCCGTGGGCCGCTAGCCCTTCCCAGGCGTGGAACCCACCTTCCAGAAGCTCTTCACCGTCGAAGAAGCGAACGCCCTCCTACCCAGCTTGCGTGAGATCCTGGACGAAGCGGCGCTCCACCGCGACGCCCTGCGCGAGAAGGCCCCGCACATGGAGCCAATTCTGCGGGCCGCGCCCTGGAACGGCGGCGGGAAGGCTGGTTCAGAGTACGGCGTAGAGGCGTACAACCTCTACCTGGCGATAGGCCGCATCACGGAGCTTGGCGTCGTCCTCAAGGACCTTGATATGGGCCTGCTCGACTTCCCCCACGAGCGAAGGGGACGCATCGTCTTCCTCTGCTGGCACCCACCCGAAGAAAGGGTGGAGTACTGGCACGACATCGATGCCGGCTACGCAGGCCGCCAACCACTCTGAAGACTTTGCGCGTAGTCCTCCAACGCGTCAAAGAAGCATCCGTTACGGTCGAAGGAGAGAGGATCTCCGGCATAGGCCCGGGCCTCCTCTTGCTGGTCGGCGTCGCGCAAGGAGACGGCGAACCCGAAGCTGACTGGCTGGCCGAGAAGATAGCAGGACTGAGGATCATGTCCGACGATGAGGGGAAGATGAACCGCAGTGTCAGAGAAGTCGGAGGGGCCATCCTCGCAGTCTCTCAATTCACCCTCCTTGCAGACACTCGCAAAGGCAAGCGTCCCAGCTTCGTCGGGGCGGCCCCGCCCGAGGATGCCACACGCCTCTTCGACCACTTCTGCGAGCGGCTCCGCGCGGCCGGCGTTCACCCGGTCGAGACAGGCCGCTTCGGCGCCATGATGGATGTATCTCTCGTCAACGACGGCCCCGTCACGATACTCCTGGAGAGATAGCTGGTCAGCATGGCGGCCCTGCCGCCTATCAGCACTTCAGTCAGGACTCGCGTACGCTACAAGCTAACAAGTCGAAATGCTGAAGTGCTGAGAGCGCCCGACAGGGCGCGTGCTGACTAGCTGAGATGCTGAAATGCTGATCGGCGCCAGTCGCTGTAGCCTCCTTCGTGGCTATGCACTTCGCCTTCGCTGACCTCGACTATGCCATCGGCGATACGGTCGAGGAAGTAGCGGTCGTGCGAGACGAAGACTACCGTGCCTGCGAATCGTTCCAGCTCGGCTTCGAGGATCTCGAGCGAGTCTATGTCGAGGTGGTTGGTCGGCTCGTCGAGGACGAGGAAATTCGGTTCTCTCAGCATCAACAGGAGCAGTTGCAACCGGGTCCGCTCTCCACCACTCAGGGATGTAACCGGTTCCCTGACCTGCTCGTAGCAGAACAGGAAACGTCCGAGCAGCTTCACGGCCTCGTCCTCGTAGAGCGGCTTGGTGTCTCGCACGAGCCCGAGTGGTGAAGCGCCTGGTGGCGGTTCGTCATTCTGCGCCAGGAACCCGATATCTATGGATGGGCCTGCCCATCGCTCGCCCTCCGTCGGGGGAAGCAAGCCGGAGAGGACTTTTGCGAGCACGCTCTTGCCAGCGCCGTTAGGCCCTACTATCCCGAGGCGCTCGCCGCGTGAGACGGTAAGGTCTACCCCGATAAGTACAGGGTCCTCGCCGAAGGCCATACTCACGTCCTTGAGTTCGATCACCTTCCTGCCGCCCCTTACCCTGCCGCGGAACTCCAGTCCTATTTTGCGCCGCTCCAGCACGGGGTGCTCCACTTTGTCCATGCGGTCGATCTGGCGCTGCTTGTTGCGGGCCTGCTTGATGTGACGTTCGTTTACCACCATGCTGGCCCAGAGCTTGAAGCGCCGGATCGCCTCTTCGAGCCGCGCTATCTCCTTCTGCTGAGCGACGTAGAGTTGCTGCTGCCGTTTGAGCTTGAGCTCACGCGCTACGGTGTACGCCGAGTAGTTGCCGGGCCACGATGTGATCTTCCCGTCTTCCAGCTCGGCGATCTCCACAACCGTCTCGTCAAGCAGGTAGCGGTCGTGGGAGACGATGACGACGGCGCCATCGAACGTGCGGACGATCGCCTCGAGCAGCTCCCTGCGCCCGGCATCGAGGTGAGCTTCTGGCTCGTCGAGGAGCAAGACGTCGGGACGGCGGGCGAGGCAGGAGGCCAGGACTGCCAGTTTGCGCTGCCCGCCGCTCAGTTCGCTCATCGGACGATAGATGTCGCCATCACCAAGACCCAGCGACCTGAGGTAACGGCGTGCTTCACCCACAAAGCCGGGACCACCGAGCTCCGTGAAGCGGCGCAGGAGCCGGTCCTGGCGCTCCAGTACCCGCTGCATCCTGCGCAGGTCGGCCGCCACCCTGGGCAAGCCGAGCTGCTCCTCGCACGCTTCGAGTTCCTCCTGAAGATCTGAGATCTCTGGGCGGGACGCGCGTACGACGTCCATCGGCGTGCGTTCGTCGCCCTGGATGTACTGAGGCAAAGAGGCTACACTCAAGCCCCGGCGCCGGATCACCTCCCCCGCGTCGACATCCTCCGTTCCCGCGAGGATGCGAAGCACTGTGGATTTGCCAGAGCCGTTGCCGCCGACGAGCCCGATCCTCGCCCCCGCGTTCACCTTCACCCCCAGACCCCGTAGCACGGCCCTGCCTCCGTAAGACTTCTCGACTGAACTCAGTCCGATGAGGGTCATACGGACCTCCTGACGTTGACGAGATGTGTCTTCCTCCCCGGACGAATGATGGCACCCATACATAACCGGCGCGTCACCCATTTGGATGAACTTCGAGATCGAGATCTAAGCATTCTGTACCAGACCTTCGACATAAAGGGTGGCCGGACGCGTGTAGCCTTCGCCCAGGATCCGACTGCGCATGGCGTCGCGGCGTTCGCGTAACCGTTTCGCGGTCGCCAGCGGCAACGAGGACAGTTCCGCGGGCTCGTTCTCGGCCAGGACCACCTTTCCTAGGTGACGGATTCTCCGTGGCGGCGATACCAGCCACCGCACGTCCGTGAGAAGCTTCTCGTGCAGGGCGACGAGCCGTTGTGGCGGCCCGATCCCGAATGGCTCCTGTGCGTACGCCTCACGCCTCAACTGCGCCTCAAGCCTCTCGTCTTCGAGCTGCACCGCCGGTTCAGAGTCGACGAAGTCGCTCGTCGCGACCCTGCCCCCGGACTGTGCCACGAGGTGGAGCGCCGCGAGCGCATCTTCCGCCGCCCTCTCCTTTACGTCCAGCTCGTGGAACAGGCCCGAGGAGTAGACGAGGTCGAAGGCGTGGGGCTCGAAGGGCATCCCTAAGACGTCGCCCGCGAGAAGATGGACCGGGGCTGCAAGCTCCGCCTCGCCAAGAGAAGCTTGCGTATCATCGACGCGTTCCGCATCCATGTCGATGGCGGTGACGCTACCGCCGTCTCCTATCCGCTGGCTGAGGCCTTCGATCCACAGCAGCGAGGATCCTCCTGCGTAGAGAACGTTCAGACGGGTAATGTCCCCGAGGAGGTCGAGTTCACGGTCGCAGCAGGCGATGAGGTCGTCTTCGAACTCCTCTCGCTCTCCCGGCGTCAGGGGGTCCCCTCTGTATAATTCTTGTGCCATGAAGGTGATTGTCGCAAGAGATCTTGTAAAGTACCACGGTGGAGACCTGAAGGTACTCTCTGGCGCGACGCTCTCGGTGGAGGCCGGGGAGAAGATCGGGCTGGTCGGGCGCAACGGCGCCGGGAAGACGACCCTGCTCGATCTTCTGGCAGGACACTCCGAACCCGACTCTGGCTCGGTCGAGCATCCAGGCGGCGCGAAGGTCGGGATGACGACCCAGAAGCTTTATCTGGGCGAGAGGGGCGCGCACTCCCTGGAGGAGGAGATCATCTCCGCCTTCGAGCCCTTGATGGCCCGCGAGAAGGAGCTCGAGGAGCTTGGCACGCGCCTCTCCGAGGACCCGTCGAACGCGCTAATGGAGCGTTATGGCAGGCTTCAGAGCGAGTTCGAGCGGTACGGCGGCTACGAGTACCGCGCGCGGGCAGCCTCGACCATCACTTCTTTGGGCTTCGCTCCCGAGGATTGGAAGCGGCCCGTCGGCTCGTTCTCGGGCGGCGAGCAGAGCCGCATAGCCCTGGCCCGCCTGCTGATGGAGGAGCCGGATCTCATCCTCCTCGACGAGCCGACCAACCACCTCGACCTGCGCGCCATAGAGTGGCTGGAGAACTTCGTCAAGGGGGCGAGGAGCGCCGTCCTCGTCGTCTCCCACGACCGCTACTTCCTCGACGCCGTTGCCGGTTCGATCCTGGAACTCGAAGGTGGCCGTCTCGCCCGCTACCCTGGCAACTACAGCAAGTACGTGGCCGAGAAACGGGCTCGCGAAGAGCAACTCGCCCGCAAAGCCAAGGCCAACGCCGAACGCAGGGCGCAACTGGAGCGCTTTGTAGAGAAGAACCGGGCCAAGTCGAGCAAGGCCAGCCAGGCCAAGAGCAAGCAGAAGCTCCTCTTCAGGATGGAGAAGATAGAAGACCCGAGGAGCGCTTCGAAGAACGTCAGGGTCAACCTAGGCGGGGAAACCACACGGGCCGGACGCGTCGTGCTGGAGATGGAGGACGTGCGCTACGCCTACGATGACGCTGACGGGCCGCTGCTGGAAGGCCTCGACCTCGTTATCGAGCGCGGGGAGAGGGTGGCCCTGCTCGGTCCCAATGGGACTGGGAAGAGCACGATCATGCGCCTCGCCACGGGTGAACTCTCCCCCCAGAGGGGCATGGTCAGGCCAGGCAACAACGTAACGCTCGTCTACCAGGACCAGCAGTTGGCCCGCCTCGACGACTCCAAGACCGTCCTGAGGGAGGCCATGGACGCCACGGGCTTCGACGCTCCCGAGGCCCGCGACCTTCTCGGCGCTTTCCTGTTCTCCGGCGAGGATGTCTTCAAGAAGGTCAGAGCCCTCTCCGGCGGCGAGAGGAACCGTTTGAGCCTGGCCGAGATCGTGGTTAGCGGTGCTAACCTGCTGCTTCTCGACGAGCCTACAAACAAC
>DASTKM010000332.1:0-8723 GCA_035715885.1 Rubrobacter sp. | reverse complement strand
CGAGCGGGAGACCGCGATCCTTCGCGCCTCGCACGATGGCCTCACCCAGAGGATGCTCGCTGGCCCTCTCAGCCGACGCCACGAGCCTTAAGAGCTCTTCCTCGCGGATACCGTCCTCGACCCTGATGTCGGTCAGCTCGGGCGTGCCCCTCGTGAGGGTACCGGTCTTGTCGAGCACCAGCGTGTCGAGCTTGTGGGTGCCCTCGAGGGCCTCTCCGCCCCTTATCAGGATCCCCGACTCTGCTCCCTTGCCGGTGCCGACCATTATCGAGGTTGGCGTCGCCAGGCCCATCGCGCACGGGCAGGCAATGATCAGGACCGCTACAGTGTTCAGGAGCGCGAAGGTGAGGGCCGGCTCGGGCCCGAGTAGCAGCCAGATCACGAACGTCACGGCTGCCACGCCGATCACCGCGGGCACGAACACCGCGCTGATCCTGTCGGCTAGGCGCTGGATGGGGGCCTTGGAGCCTTGAGCCTCCTCAACCATCCTCATGATCTGGTAGAGAACGGTGTCCTGGCCGACCTTCGTCGCCTCCAAGCAGAACGACCCGCTACCGTTCACGGTCGCCCCAATCACTTCGTCACCCTCCCTCTTCATGACGGGGATGGATTCGCCGGTGATCATTGACTCGTCCACCGCCGACTCGCCAGAGACGACGCGCCCGTCGACAGGGATCTTCTCGCCAGGCCTGACGACCACGACGTCGCCGATCTCCACGCTCTCAACGGGCACATCGAGCTCCTCGCCGCCGCGTACGACTCGGGCGGTCTTGGCTTGCAGCCCAGCGAGCTTCTTTATGGCCTCGTTGGTGCGACCCTTGGCCCTGGCCTCCAGAAGACGCCCTAACAGGATCAGGGTGATGATGAGCGCCGAGGTGTCGAAGTATACGTCTGCCCTGCCGGCTGCGAAGAGCCCCGGAGCGAGCGTCGCCACCGCGCTGTAGAGGTAGGCGGCGCTGGTGCCCATGACCACCAGCGTGTTCATGTTGGCCTGCCAGTGCTTGAGTGCCCCCCAGGCGCCTCGGTAGAAGCGCCACCCAGCCCAGAACTGCACCGGCGTGGCGAGGAGAAGCAGCGCGAGGTTGAGCCACCCCGTAGGGATCGGGAGCATAAGCCCGAGCATGTGCGGCAGGCTGCCGAGGAGGATGAGCGCCGTGAGTGCGGCTGCGAGCAGGAAGTCGCTCTTGAGCTTTCTGTACTCGCGCTCGTGGGAGTCCTCGACAGAGGAGTCCTCCTCCCGCACCACTCCATAGCCTGCACCCTCGATGGCCATCTCTAAGTCTCTTGGCTCCACTTCGCCCGCGAGGTACTCGACCGTCGCCCTCTCGTTGGCGAGGTTCACGCTCGCCTCGAGGACGCCAGGCACCTTCTCGAGAGCCCTCTCAACCCGCCCCACGCAGCTCGCGCACGTTATGCCCGTCACGCTGAAGGTCGTCTCGCGCACGTCCGCGCCGTAGCCCGCATCCCTTATGGCCTCGATCAAATCATCCGGGTTCGTGGTCGTGGGATCGTAGGTCACGCTCGCCTTCTCGGCGGCGAAGTTGACGCTCGCCTCGGCAACACCTTCCTTTTCGGAGAGAGTCCGCTCTACCCGCCACACGCAGGAGGCGCAGGTCATCCCCGTGACGGGGATGGTGATCCGCGCGAGCCGTTCCTTCTCGTTGGTCGTCTGCATGCTGGGCTTCCCGCCTTCACGCTAGTTCGGGGCAACGTTATGCTATACCCCCGTACCCCATATGTCAAGATGGTATTGCCTTGAGCGACTAGGCAGCGTAGTCGATTCACGCGAGCTAGCTATCGTAGGGGTCTGATAGAGGAAGGCAATGATCTTTGGGGCCTCCCAGGATCTCGACACACCCCTGACAATACCCTCGAAGTGTCCCTAATTCCTCTGCCGACCCCGAGCCCCGATGCGTCTAGACCGTCCTCCCGCACGGATCCTTATGCTCGTCGTCGGGTTCGTCGGGTTACGAAAACAGGGAGAGATACAGAGCCCAAGGGACGGGCGTGATGCCATCTTACACACTTCGCTTACCGCGGACCGGTCGGTTGCAGCTGGGCATAAGAGGCGCAGTACGTTCGAGAGTCCTATACGTAACCGGTATGGCCGCACCAGACTTCTTGAAATACGCCGAGCATAGCAGTCGACGCAACCTTACGGCCCAGCCAGATGGTAGGACACGCGGACGCATAAACCCGGTTACACCCACCCGGTAGTAGCGCCCCCCGCGGCCGGTCTTGAGGTTAAGTGCGGCAGGGCTACGTTTTGCCGCAGGGCCTATACCTACTAGCCTGGTGTCGCGATCGTAATACAAGTATTCGGGCGAGTCGGATCGGATGCGCTCGTCCCAGCCGACCGCGACCGAGTCGAAGAACCTCCGCACGGGACCGCTGAAGAGCCGCTAGCTCCAGGGGAACCGGGCGACCGCCGAGTTGACCGCTCGGCCGAGCGCCCGCACCAGTGGGACGGGCCCGCGACGGGGACCGGGCTCCGCCGTCAAGCGTCCCTCCGGTTCACGCCTAGCGCGCAGACCACCGCGGGCTTCAGGGCCATGGTCTCGAGCCGCACCTCGGAGAAGCCGGCCTGGGCCAGGGCCGCCTCCATCTCCTGACCCCAGGCCGCCGAGGTCTCGTCGCTGGCCCCCGGGCCCCGCGGCTGATGGGCCACGGCTATCAGGCCACCGCTCCGCAGCAGACGGCGGAGCTCCTCCAGACGCGCGACCGGCTCACGCCAGAACATCGTCGCGTTGACGGCGAGGATCTTGTCGAACGGCTCGTCGAAGGCGGGCAGGTCCTCGGGGACGGAGCCGAGCCGCAGGTCGACCACTCCGCGCCTGAGGCCCTCGGCATTGAGCCTCTTCGCCCGCCGCAGCATCAGCTCGGAGTGGTCGATCCCGCACACGTACCCCTTCCACGCGAGGCGGCCAAGCTCCCTAATCGCGATGCCCGGTCCAAAGCCGATCTCCAGCACGCGATCCTCCGGCCGCACGTCGAGCAGGGACACCGCCCACGCGTTCCGCCTGCGGTTCGACGAGCGGTGGGCCATGAGCAGGCCCGCTGCGCGCCCCCAGAAGCCGGTTGGGCGTCCGAACTGGGCGCGGACGGCGGCGGTGAACCTCTGTCTCAGCTCCACGGGCTTGACTCCTTTACTCTCTTCTCAGGGCTTTGACGGGTTCTAGCCGTGCCGAACGGTAGGCCGGCAGGACTCCGAAGACGAGCCCCACCAGCGCCGACACCCCGAAGGCCAGCACGATGGACGTACCGGTCACCGAGGTGGGGATGATCGGGTTGATCTCGGGCAGCAGTGCCGAGACCCCGACGCCGAGGCCGATGCCCGCGAGCCCACCGATCAGGGTCAGGAGCAGTGCCTCGAAGAGAAACTGAAACAGCACGTCGGTGTCCGTTGCTCCGATCGCCTTGCGGACCCCGATCTCCCTGGTGTGTTCGGCGACAGAGACGAGCATGATGTTCATGATCCCGATGCCGCCGACCAGCAAGGAGATGCTAGCAATGCCACCGAGGAGGATGGTGAGGAGGTCCGTGGCCAGGGTGAAGACCGAGAGTAGGTCCTTCTGGGTCTCGACGTTGAAGTCCTCCGTACCGCCGTGGGCGCTCTTTAGCCTGGCCCCGATCTCCTTCGCCGCCCGGTCCACGGAGCCTGCGCTCCTGGCTTCGGCGACTATCTGCCCCACGTTCCCGGCTCCCGAGAGCGCGAGGGCGTCGTTCGTGATCATGTACGAGGTCTCGGGCACTGGCGGGCCGAACGCCGGCTCCACTACCTCGAGCACGCCGACGACCTCATAGCTCTTGCCCCTTATCTTCAGGGTCTTGCCGACGGCATCTTTCGGGCCGGACTTCAGGAGGTCTTTCGCCACCGCGGTCTCCAGGACGACCTCACCGGAGTGCTCCACGAAGCGCCCGGCCGCGAGGTCCACAGAGCGTATCTGTGCGTAGGAGGGGTCCACCCCGGTCATCGGGATGGTCTTTGTGCCAACCAGCGCTGCGGTGGGGACGCTGGCCGAGGCCGCGGCGACGGTGGGCAGGCTCCGGACCTTCTCTACGTCCTCCCGGGTGAGGGTGCTCGCGGAGCGGGCGGCCAACGGGCCGTCGCCCTGCGCCTCGGAGTTTCCCGGGCTGATGAGGAGCAGGTTGGACCCGACGCCGGTAAGCTTGCCGGTGATCGCCTCCTGCACCCCGTTGCCCAGAGACGTGAGCAGGATGACGGCGAAGACCCCGATGACGATCCCGAGCATGCTCAGGGCGCTACGCCCCCGGTTGACCATAAGCCCCGAGAGACTCATCCCGGCGATCCGTAACATCTTTCCCATCACACCACCTCCGATGGCTCGCCGGCGACGATCCGCCCGTCGCGGAGCTCCACTACTCGTCGCGTCCGCGCGGCGACCTCCGCGTCGTGAGTGACGACCACGACCGTGACCCCCGAGGCGTTCAGTTCCTCAAACAGGTCGAGGATCTCGGCGCCGGAGACCGTGTCCAGGTTGCCGGTTGGCTCGTCAGCCAGCAGCAGGGCGGGCCTGTTTATCAGCGCCCTGGCGATAGCTACCCGCTGCATCTGCCCGCCGGAGAGCTCGGGCGGGCGGTGGTGCGCCCTCTCGGCGAGCCCGACCGTCTCCAGAACCCCGAGAGCCCGCTTGCGTCGCTCCTTCCTGCCCACGCCTGCGTAGACCATCGGAAGCTCCACGTTCTTGAGCGCGCTCTCTCTGGGCAGGAGGTTGTAGCTCTGGAAGACGAACCCGATGAGATCCCTGCGGGCGCGCGCCAGCTCACTGTCCTGCAGACGAAACACGTCGCGCCCGTCGAGCGTGTAGGACCCGGACGTCGGCCGGTCCAGAAGGCCGATGAGGTTCATCAAGGTGCTCTTTCCGCTCCCTGACGGCCCCATTATGGCGATCCACTCGCCGGGCTCGACGTTCATGTTCACCCCGGTCAGTGCCTCCACCCGATTCTCTCCCCGACCGTACACCTTCGTGAGTTCTCTGGCTTCGATCACGTGCATTCTCAACTCCTCTCGGAAGACTTGAGCTGGTTCGAGTTCATGATTTCGTCCCAGTAGCGGCGGTCCTTTTCGACCTGCTCGCCGTCCGGGGCGCCACGTCTAGTCGCTGCCATAGGTGCCCTTCCGATCACCGCTTACTACCAAAGTCATCTACGAGCGCTCTGTTGGCTTTGTCTTGCTGGCACCGACTTCTCTTGCTAAGGGCTGCTGTTCGGCCTCCGAGGGTAGCTCTGGCTTGGGATCTTTGTTGGGCAGGGTAATAGCAGCTACCATCGCCGCCGCCAGCATCAATCCGACAGCGGTGAGGGTCGCAACGCCCATGCCCTCTACAAAGGCTTCCCTGGCCGCCTCCGCCAGCTGCCCTCCCGCCGGGCCGCCGACCTGCTGCGCGACCTGGATCGCCGCAGCCAGCGAGTCGGTGATCGCTCCTCTGGCAGCCTCCGGTATTGGGAGACGAGAGACGGAGCCTTCCACCGAGTCCGCGTAAGTGGAGTTCAGGACGCTGCCCAGCACGGCTACCCCCAATGTGCCCCCCAGTTGTATGGAGGTCTGTTGAGCGGCCGAGCTGACTCCGGACTTCTCCCGAGGTATCGACCCCAGGAGCGCGTCTATCGTCGGAGACATCGCCGTCCCCAAACCCAGCCCCATGATCGCCAGGGCCCACAGGATCCTCGCCTCGCTGGAGATGGTGAGGGTGGAGAGCGCAAAGAGCCCAAAGGCGGCGATAAAGAGCCCCAAAGGAACGGTGACCTTCCTCCCGATCCGCCGCGTAAGGGAGGCTCCTAGAGGAGCGCCGATGGCGACCGTAAACATCGGCACCAGCCTGAGGCCTGCCGCAAGCGGGCCGTAGCCCAAGACGTTTTGCAGATACAGGGTAAGCATGAAGGCCACGCCAAACATGCTGAAGGCCAGCAGCAGCATCGTCGCGGCGGCTCCGCTAAAGGCAGGAATGCGGAAAAATCGCATGGGGATCATCGGATGTTCGGTCCATAGCTCCCACCCTACAAAGAGGGCGAGTATCAGCAAGCCACCCCCGATCGCCAGGAGGACGCTCGGGTCGGTCCAGCCCTCATCGGAGGCAGAGATGACCCCGTAAACCACCACGGCAAGACCGGCTATCGAGAGCAACGCCCCGGGTATGTCGGGATGGGGAGCGTCCGAGTCGCTGGACTCGGGCACCAGCACTCTACCGAGACCGAGGGCCACCACCGTTATAGGTACGTTGATGATGAACACCGATCCCCACCAGAAGATCTCCAGCAAAATCCCGCTGATCACCGGCCCCAGTGGGATGGAGATCCCCAACATCCCTGCCCATATCCCGATGGCCTTTCCGCGCTCTTGCGGGGGGAAGACGTTGTTGATGATCGCCAGAGTAGCGGGCAGTATGAGCGCCGCGCCCACCCCCATTACCGCCCGGAAGGCTATAAGCATCTCCGGGTTGACCGAGAAAGCTGTCACCAGCGAAGCCAGCCCGAAAAACCCCAACCCGGTGGTAAGTGCCAGCTTGCGTCCGAAGCGGTCCCCCAGGCTCCCACTGGTAAACAGCAAGGCGGCAAAGATCAGAGTGTAGGCGTCCACTATCCACTGCAACTCACTAGGGGAGGCACCGAGATCCTGTTGGATGGTGGGCAGCGCCACAATGAGGATCAGGTTACCCAGTTGCACTATCACCACACTCAGGCACAGAACCCCCAGGATCCACCACCGCCTGCGATAGACCTCTTCACCTTCCACGCCTTACCTCCTTGGTCAGCTCAGTGGCCGCTGACACATTATATGAACAATTGTTCGGGTTTTAAATTCGCGTTTCTGCGGGGTACTTCGGGGCGGAAGGAAAGCCGTTTTCATGGTGGAACGGAAGTTTTGTGGATGGCGCGCTCGTATTTTGGTGGGGCGCTCGGGCGGGGGTCTGTGATCTACGTTCGGGGGTCCTGCGTTCGTTCGGGATCGCTGGCGCCATCAGGCGAGAGGTAGGAGAGGACTAGGGTGGAGATCTCCTCAACGAAATCCTCGACTTCGAGATACTCTGGGCGGTCGAGGACTGCGGCGTGAGTTATGGCTTCGACCGCCTCGATGACCATGAACGCAGCGAGGTCGAGGTTTTCTGGACGGATCTCCGCCTCGCGCTCTTCGAGGAAGGCTCGAAACATCTCCTGAACCCTTCCTGCCAGAGCATCCTCCGGATCGGGCCGCCCGCTCCTGGGGATCTGCTCTACCAGCACCCGGTGCAGTTCCGGGTCGACAGTGTGCAGCCGCAGCGAAGCCCCTACTAGTCCTCGGATAGCCTCTGGCAAGGGCGCCCGCACAGATTCCTCGAACCTCGACTCGAACATGGAGATCAGCTCACGAAGATGGCGATTGTAGAGGGCTACGACTAGCGACTCCTTGTTGGGAAAGTATTGGTAGAGCGAGCCCACAGAGACTCCCGCGACCTCCGCGACCCGCCTTGTACTCGCCCGGTCGTAGCCCTCTCGTTTGAGGACGAGGGCCGTCGCTTGCAGGATTGCCTCGACCGTCTCCTTCGAGCGATCCTGTGTTGGCAGCTTACGTGGGTTTGTGGAAGTATCGCTTCGTATTCGGCTCCACACCCTTTCCGATAATGACGCGAACGATAGATCGGCTTATGTAGTTTAGAGCCTCTTACGGAAGTAGGGGAAAACAACAACGCCAAAGTCCAATAGACTTTTTCACTGAGCTGCTTTGTAGGAGGGTTTTCCAGTCAGTGGCCAGTGAGGATGAACGGTTGGACATCCTGGTCAACGCTGCAGGAGGTGCGACCGTCGGTGGCCTCATGGACCTCGATGACGAGAGGTGGCAGGCCGACATCGACAAGCTCCTCGGGTATCTGCGCATGATGCGCGCCGCCTCCCAAGAGTACCCTGAAGTGAAAGAGTGAGCGTAGTGATTCTATTCGCTCGATGGGTATCGAGTAGTGCTTCGGTGTGCCTCATTGGTGGGGCGTGATGATAATCATCAAAGTTCCGAAACTACACACACCCTGAGCTAAGGTTCCGCGCCCTGCTGACCGAAGGAGCCTCGGCGGCGAGGTGGCGCTGGTCTAGCGGGAAGACGCTCGTGCCCGGCTCACGTGCAACGGCAAGTTAGGAGTGTTCTACGACGTTCGGCTCACAGCCTACTACTGCGGTACGACAGCGACGGCGTCCATCTCCACCAAGAAGTCAGGATGCGCAAGACCCGAGACGAACACCACCGTGATGGCCGGCGGGTTGGGCGTCTCGGGCCAAGCGTTCTGGAAGGTGGCAAAGCCAGCCTGCAGCGGTGGCTAGCAAGCACTAGATCGCGATACTGTCGCCCCCTGAGTATCAGGTCACGACGAACTTCGGAGAACCGGCCATTCACCAACCTGGGTAAAAGAATTCGGGTTCTCCGAAGTTCCCCAGGACATGAATATTCCCATGCGCCCTCGCCCCGGTTTCTGATACGCTAGCAGTACGTGTGGGTCGAAGAGATGGAATTCTAGAGACTCAAGGAGGACACGTGATCGCGCGCATTCTGGTCGGCGTGGCGGGTGCCATAGCAGCGCCGGTGGTCGGCGGGTTGGCCTACCGGAAGGTGCGCCAGCGCCGGGTCGCCAAGTCGCTGATGATCGACACCCCCAACGGGATCGTCGAGGAACGCTACGTCCGGATCAGCGGAATCGAGCAGTGGATCCAGATCCGGGGCGAGAACCGCACCAACCCCG
>DASTKM010000331.1:0-22576 GCA_035715885.1 Rubrobacter sp. | reverse complement strand
AAGCTCATGACAGCCCACGAAGAGGAAAGGCGTTGGCTAGCCTACGAGATGCACGACAGTCTGATCCAGATGGTGATCGCTGCCCAACGGTACATACAGACTTTCGCAGATACTCATCCCCCGGGCTCCAAGGTAAGACATGGGGAACTAGACCGTCCACTGGAGCTGGTTCGGCGGACGGTGCAAGAAGGCAGGCGCTTGGTCAAGGGTCTCAGGCCCACAACGCTCGACGACTTTGGGTTGGAGATCGCTGTACGACAGCGTGTCGAGGAACTACAGAATGAGGGTTGGGAGATCTGCTACGAGGAGACCCTCGGGGGAGAACGGTTGCCGCCCGAGGTAGAGATCACGCTCTTCAGGGTCGCCCAAGAAGCGCTCAATAATGTGCAAAAGCACGCCCGAACCACCGCGGTGTGCGTCGCGCTGACGCAGCGGGGGAGAAAGGTGCGGCTTGAGATCAGGGATGAGGGGCGAGGGTTCGACCCGTCAGCGGCATTGGCTGAGCAGGGTCCGGTGGAGAGGTTGGGCCTCTCCACCATGAGGGAGAGAGTCGTACTGCTGGGTGGCGAGCTCGAGATCAGGAGCAAACCAGGCGCTGGCACTTCCATAGTGGCAGAGGTGTCATTGCCAGCGGCGTTTGAAGGGAGAGGTGGCGACCATGAACGAGGATGAAGGCGTGCGGCGGGCCCGACTACTCATCGTCGACGATCACGATTTGATAAGAGAGTCAACGCAGCTCATGCTGGAAGGAGAGCCGGACTTGGAGGTGGTAGGTGAGGCGGCTAACGGCCATCATGCATTGGAGCTCTGCCGGCAGTTGCGTCCGGATCTAGTGCTGATGGACGTAAGGATGCCAGAGATGGATGGCCTAACTGCGACTCGGGAGATCAAGAAAGAGATGCCCACCATCAGCGTCCTATTGGTGAGCGCATACGAGAGTGAGGATTACCGTCGGGAGGCTGCAAGTGCGGGAGCCACTGACTATATCTTGAAAGATGCAGAAAGATATCAGCTGCTTGAGGCTGTGCACGCAGCGCTTGGCGAAAGAGGTGAAGGATAGGCCCTTTTGGTCCCTGAGATGCGACTGATAGCGACTGAGGCGGTCGCTAGCGCCTGACATTCTCGTGCGCTAGTATGTCCCGAGGTCTGTCGAATTGGGGAGAGGATGGAGTCCGCACTGATCAGCACCCAAGCGGAACGCGAGCGGGTCTACTCGGCCGAGTACGACGAGCAGGGGCGCTACGACATCCGCCGATGGGTCGAGGAATTTCCGCTACTTCAGGGGATGTGATTAGGTTGCGTGGGGGCGCGTTGTTAGTGATCGGCGTGGGGCTTGTTTTCGTTGCACTGTCCTTCACGGGGGCCGCGGCGGTATATGCGATGCGTCATGATGGGCAAGGGCAAACAACAGGCTCTCATGCTCCTGTGAGCGTTCGTTTCTCGGAGCCTCATACTTCTGTAGGCGTTCGCCTCGCGGAGCCGCTCGATGTGGCACCCGAGAAAGAGCCGGTAGTCAAATCACCCAGCGCAGCCCAGCCGTCAGGTGTGGAGGCACCAGCCCCACGCGCCACGAAGGGAGCTTCACAACGCAACGAGTCCGAGATACGCGGAGCCAGACCGCCGGCCGATACTTCTACGTTGGTGAATATGCTGACTTGTGATGGCGGCACCTTCGCCCTGAACGTGGCAGAGAAGAGGATGTTCGATCTGCACAACAGTACGAGGCGGGCGCACGGACGTAGAGCCCTATGCCTGTCACCTGTTCTTACTCAGGCTGCCCGTTCTCGCTCCCAAGATATGTTGAACAGGGAATACTTCTCACACTACACGCCGGATGGTGTCACGGTGATAGACCAGCTGGAGCGTCGAGGTTATTACAGTTACGATCCTGGCGACTACCACGCGCTTGGTGAGAACATAGCTATGGGAGGCGATGGCAGGGACGAGGATACCCCTGAGCACCTTTTCACAGAGTTCATGCACAGCGAGGGCCACAGGGCAAACATCCTGAGGGCGGCCTTTGTAGAGGTCGGTGTTGGGGCGCGGTCGGGAACCTACCTGGGCTATGATGATCCTTCGACCGTCTATACCGTGGTTTTCGGGGGGCGGTAGTCGGCGTGAAGATCAAGGGAGACGGTGTCTTGAGGAGGCAGCGCTTGGGTCGCGCGACGCTCAGAGCGCCTTCAGCCGACCTCGCTAGATCAGTTAGAATGATCCTCAGGGATCTCGACAAAGAGGGGTAACTATGGACGAACGGTTCTCAGGCTACCTAGAACGCAAGCAAGCCGGACCTCTTTCCTGCCCAATATGTGGTGTGGCAAACAGCTTCGAGCCAAGAGGCAGCGTAGCACCAACTCGTGCGTTTCCCGCCGTATCCCCAGCGCCTCAATTCAACTACGCCGCATGCACCAATTGCGGGTACTCCATTTTCTTCGACGCAGAGACAACCGGATTGACACACGACCTTGCTCTGTTGGAAGAGGATTAGAAATTCGGCTCTAGACTATGCACCCACGTAAACCCCTTCGGACGGGGCAGAGCCAGCCAGGTACAGTGAAACGGCGGTTTGCTGGCCTCGCGGCATAGGTCTGGGGCAAAGCAAAGGGTCGGGGCCCCGTAGTGTGGAAGCCCCGACCTTATATAGAAGCCGGTAGGGCGCAAGGGGGGAGTTGCAGGCATGCGTTCCGGAGTATGCTCGCCCCGCCGGGGTAGGTATGGTCGCGCCGCCGACGATCTCACGCAAAGCCAAGGTCCGTCTTTTACGGGGCAGTCTCGCGCTCGATGCGCTCCACCTCCTCCCGAGGGATGTGGACCGCGCCGGCGAACTTGTCGGCCTTGAGCACCCCGCGTTCCACCATATCCTGAACCGTCGTACGAGTGAGGCCCAGATACTCGGCCGCTTCCGTTATGGTGACTTTCATGCGGTTTTTGTCTTCCACCCTGTTAACCTCCCCGCTCGACAAAGACTGGGTCCTGGACACCCCCAAAGGATACCCCGGCCCGTTCTATGGTGCTTGCCTGGTCTAGCCCGTGTTCTTGCTTGATCGCCTCTAGGTTCTGCTCGATCGCTTCAATCTCCTCCATCAACGCCTCCCGTGCGGCTATCCCTTGATCTGTGAGGTGAAGGTTGTCGTTAGTCTTGATCGTCTCAGCGATGCGCATCTTCCACTGCTGAACCGGCCTTTAGAGACCCCCTCTGCGACGAACTTCTTGCATAGTGCTCTCCCGGCCTTGACAGATCAACATATATTGGTTCATACTCCGATCAAGTAAAGCTGATCGGAAGGAGCATCATGGAGGAACAGTTGCGCGACCGCGTCAAGGAGAGGTACGCGGGGGCCGCGAGGTCTGTCCTGGGGGGAGCTGGGTCGTCTTCGTGTTGCGGATCGGCGGGCGAGCGAGGTCTCGACTCGGAGGCCTTCGGGGTGGACTGGACTGGGGGCGGCTACTCGGCCGAGGAGCTTGAGGGGCTGCCCCAGGCGGCGGGTGCGGCGTCCTTGGGGTGCGGCAACCCCACATCCCTTGCCACGCTCTCTGCGGGGGAGGTGGTCTTGGACCTCGGCAGCGGTGGCGGCATAGATGTGCTGCTCTCGGCCAGGAGGGTCTCCCCGGGCGGCAAGGCCTACGGCCTGGACATGACCGACGAGATGCTCGAGCTGGCCGAGAAGAACAGGGCCGAGGCTGGGGTCGAGAACGTCCAGTTCCTCAAGGGCCACATCGAGGATATCCCGCTGCCCGAGGACCACGTGGACGTAGTTATCTCCAACTGCGTCATCAACCTCTCCGCTGACAAGCCCAGGGTGATCTCCGAGGCGTTCCGCGTACTGAAGCCGGGGGGTCGCTTCGCCGTCTCGGACATGGTGTTCCTTGGCGACAAGAGCAAGCTTCCGAATGAGTTGGTGAGGAGCATGGAGGCGTGGTCCGGCTGCGTCTCCGGCGCTCTGGAGAAGGACGAGTACGAGAAGATGCTTGGAGAAGCGGGCTTCGAGGACGTCTCGGTGGAAGTCACCCATACCTACGAAGAGGACTTCGCGGCCACGTCCGAGTGCTGTGGCGGCTCGGGCTGCTGCGACGATACCACAGTGGCGACCGCAGCTGCGACGGAGGTCCCGCTGGCGAGCGCCTTCATCAGGGGTCGGAAGCCGGCCGGGAGGACGCTGTGAACACTAGAGTGCTCGGGGTCGTAGAAAAGTACGGTGTCCGTAGGGACGGCCCCGAGGCAGGGTTAGACCGGCTCGTCGCCCTGGGGAGTGCTCTCTCCGATCCCATAAGGGTGAGGATGCTCAGCATGATGGCCGAGGGTAGGAGTTGCTGCGACCTGCCCGATCTGGGCGTCCCGGTCGAAGCCGAGGACGAGGGCATCTGCGTCTGCGAGTTCGAGGACCAGTTTGGCATGGGCCAGTCGAAGGTCTCCTACCACATGAAGAAGCTCAAGGACGCAGGGCTGGTGCGCGAGGAGCGGCGCGGGAAGTGGAGCTTCTACACCCTCGACCGGGAGGCCGCCGGGCGGCTGCTCGGCGAGGCCGCGGACCGCTTGCTTCCCGGTCCCGAGAAGCGGAGCGTTGGTGGCTGCTGAGTTAGGGGAACGGGCCAGGGTCCTGTTCCTGTGCACCCACAACTCTGCGAGGAGCCAGATGGCCGAAGGTATGCTACGCCATCTGGGCGGAGAGCGCTTCGAGGTGCACAGCGCAGGCACGGAGGCTACCCACGTAAGGCCGCTTGCAATCCGGGCGATGGATGAGATCGGGATAGATATCTCCGGGCAGGAGTCGAAGACGCTGGAGCGGTATCTGGAAGAGTCCTTCGACTACGTGATCACGGTCTGCGACGACGTTAACGAGGCGTGCCCATTCTTCCCTGGAGCCGCCAACAGACTGCACTGGTCCTTCGAGGACCCATCACGGGCGAGGGGGTCGGAGGAGGGGCAGTTGGCGGTCTTCCGTTCGGTAAGAGACAGGATCAAGGATCGAGTGCAAGCGGAGCTGGTGAACGGAGGATAGAGATGCGGAAGCAGAAGGTGTTGTTTCTGTGCACCCAGAACTCGGTCAGAAGCCAGATGGCCGAAGGGTTTCTGCGCCACCTCTACTCGCCTTCGGAGGGTGCACTCTCGGGAGGAGGCGCATAGGAGAAACCACCGCTTCTTAACAAGCGACGTCCGAGAACCTCGGCAGGATGAATAGCGCCTCCAGAAAGGCCAGTCCTGCGCACACTAAGCGCCGCTTGCGGGCGGTAGGCTGGTCAGGAAGCCCGTGGCCACGAACAACGCGAGCGCCAGGAGCAGCTCGAGGACGACTAGGCGACCGAACGGCCCGCGGCCGCGCAGCAGGAGGTTCGACGCGCCTGCGGCCAGCAGCAAGCTCAGCAGGGCTAGCTTCGCTATGAGGGCACGACCGTAGGGCGTGGCGAGCAAAGCTTGGGGGTTTGGAATGTGGAGGACGGCCGCGTAAAGGCTCGTGCAGGCAGGCACTACCACGGCGCATTTGGCCACCGCCGAGAAGCGGCGCACCGCACGGTCGCGCAGCTTCATCCGGCTGTCAGGAGCTAGGTCCCGAAACGCTCTGGAACACAGGGCGACGGCGAAGCCCAGCAAGCCGCCCATCCATACCGTCGCGGCCACGGCGTGGGTCCAGTCCGCCAGGAGGGGCAAAAGGCGGCCCGTGGCGGCGGCGTGGCTGAGCCCGGTCAGCGTTATCATAAGCATGCCACTCGCTCCGATCGCCGCCCACCACGGCCAGGTGCGCCCCGACCTCGCGGCCGTGGCGATCACTGCGGCCGCAAGCAGCGCCAAACTCAGTCTGGTCAGCCAGAGTGCGCCGACTCTGCTGTCGAAGAGCGTTTGCCAGAATAGCTCGGTGCTTAGGGGGTCCCCGGAGGCGCGCACCGCGTAGGAGGACAGTTCGCCCACGCCCGCCAGGGCGAGCGCTAGGAGCAGGCCCCCTGCCAGCACCCCGAAAGAGCGGATCGCGGCGCGGCCGACGCCCGACTGCCTGCTGGCCGGAAGCCACACGAGGACCGCGAACGGCGCCAGGCCGGCGAGGAACGCGGTCGCGGCGAGGGCGAGCCCGTGTTCGATCCTTGCAGCGCGTCCCGCGGCTGGCTCAGGGACGGGATCTCGCCGGTCGGTGGACGCTACTCTCCCAGCACCTCCTCCGTGGTGCCCGCCATGGTGTCCACTGTGCGCCCCTGCTGCTTCGGCGGTGGTAGCTCTGTCCCCAGCATCTTCAGACGGTCGGTCCTCTCCCGCGGCCGCCACGGCGAAGGCGTATCGTCCATCCACGACGTGCCCGTCTATGGAGGTGACACGCCACTTGACGGTGTAGGATCCCTCGGGCACCCTCTCGAGGTCCGCCAGCACGACCCTCGCGTCCTCCGGATCCACGTGGGCATTGTGAGCGTCAACTCGGGCACCGCTGACGGTGCGCACGACCACCGGGTCGAACTCTGCGTCCACGGGCTCGCTGAACCGCAATTCGACCCGCTCGGGGGGCTTGGACACTTCGCCCCCCGGCCGAGGAGAGGCCCCCACGAGGTTCGCGTGGGCGAGCGCTGGTGCGCAAGCCAGCAGGAGCCAGGTGGCGGCCAGCCACGAGACGATGGCGAGCCGTCCCACAGACGACCTGGGTGCCATCTCTACCCTAGTAGGCGCCGCGCTAGCAGGGCCGAAACCACCAGTCCAACGAAGCCAAGTCCTGCATAGAGGGCCGGATTCGTCCCGCCCGTGTCTGCAAGGACCTTCGTTTCGCCACCCGCCGCTTTCTGGGAGGCGCTCGCTTCCGAGGGCTGCGGGCTGGCCTGGGGATGATCAGATCCGCCGGATACCACCTCGATCACAGAGGCGGGCTCCTCGGAATCGGGGGGTCCGGTCCACTCTACGACGCTGCCGTCCTCATAGGTCTGGATCGCCTTCCACGGGTATTCGCCTGGTTCCTCGGGGACTTGAGCCTGCAAGAGGAACTGCTGGAACTCCCGCGGGCGTATCTCTCCGCCAGTGAAGGTCACGGCCCTCACAACACCGCCATCCTCCTCGAAGGTGTGCTCCCATCCGGGCACGGGCTGGACCCCGGAGAGCAAGAAGCCCTCGGGCACCACTACCCGGATCTTGGTGGTCGGTATCTCCTTCTCTGTCGGAACGGAGACAGTAAGGGTTTCGTAGTCGCCGGCTGTCACCACCTCCGGGGAGACGACCACGTGAGCCCAGGCCGGGGCGGATACGGCGAGCATCGCGCTGAGGCCGAGTATGCCGCCCACGACAAACGACGGTCGTTTCATCTACTCCTCCTGACGCGCCCTCGCGCGACCTAGCGGACAGGATCGCCGCCTGGCTGAAGTGGGGCTTCTAATGTTACGCGATTGTGAGGATCAGGGGGAGGATTGGGGGCCTGTGCGGGACAGAGGGCGAGTGCTGAGACGAAATACTCTCCGCCAGAGAAGTATGGCGCGACTGTTCGCCGGGTAAGGGCGTGGCTGGTAACATGGCCAGCATAGCCTGGAGGAGAGTCTGGAGAAGGCCTTGAAAAGGCCCGGCGTATGGTGCCGCGGAGGTGAACTCCGGCCCGAGTATGGATCGGGAGAAGTGGACATCCGTCTTGTCGTCTCTGTGCTCGGGCTGGTGTTCGTGGTGCTCCAATGCGCCGTGATGGTGGTTGTGCCCGTGGGCGACGGCCGCTTGATGAAGGGCGGCCTGCTCCAGGGTGGCGTGCATCCCACCGAGCCAGGCCAAAGATGCAACGGGCTGAGAGACGACAACGACCAGCGCTAGCACGTGCGCGGCCATGGCCCCCAATGGTCGGGCATCGGACAAGAGGCGCTTATTGAATGGTCGAGCTAGCAACCTGCGACCATTTTACGCCTTTCGCCGAACCTCGGAAAATGAACCTTCTTGCACTTCGGTGAATAGGGTATGGTTAGACTTCTTTCGTTAGCCGCCAGACTCCGAAGGAAGCGCACAATAAGGCAGCGACCATGACCGCAGCGAATTCTACTTCGCTCTTTTCTAATGCGGCCTGAGCAGCGATCAAGGCGAAGTTCCGAGAACGTACAGGCGAAGGTCCGAGAATCTACATTCTAGGTTCTATGGCGAATAAACTCTGGACGCAAGCGCCGAACCTCTGATCGTGGCATCATGATGCCAAGTAAAGGGCGTAGAGCGAGGAGGTTAGCCCAGTGAGTATCTTCCCCACAAAGATCCTTGTGGCCACCGACGGCTCCAGGGAAGCTCAGTTGGCCGCAAGTACCGCCGCCGATCTGGCCAACACCACAAACTCTGAGTTGCATGTTGTTCACGTAGGACAGTTTGAGCCGACCTTTCTAGCTCAAACCGAGGTGGAACCCGCTGAACTCGAACGCGAGGCCCAGCGGCTGCTTGATGAACAGGTGAGAACAGTCGAGGAGGCAGGAGGCACCGTCAAGGAGGCGCACCTCAGGCTGGGGCGGGCAGACGAAGAGATCCTCGACTTGGCCCACAGCCTGGGCATCGGGATGATAGTGATGGGCAGCAGGGGGCGAGGAAAGATAAGGAGGGTTTTGATGGGCAGTGTCTCTGACTCGGTGGTCAGGCACGCTCACAGCCCGGTCACAATAGTCAGAGAGTAAGAGACAGCGCAACTTCCTAGAACTCCGTCAAGGCGAAGTTCGCATCATCTACCTTCCATGCAGCTCGGCGAACAACGTCTCTATACAGTCTGTTCCTTCTCTGGTCGTACCACCATGACCGGGCAGTGAGCGTGCCTGACCACCGAGTCAGAGGCGCTGCCCATCAAAACCCTCCTCATGCCACCCAAGCCCCGGCTGCCGGTAACGATAAGATCCGCTCCTATCTCCTCACCCAATCCGACGATCTCCTCGTCGGGATGCCCCAATCTCAGATGGGCTCTCGTGACGGTTCCCCCAGCCGACTTGACCTCGTCCACCTGCTCTTCGAGCAGCTGCCGGGCTTCTTCTTGGATCTCTTCGTATCGGGCGAGGTACCCACGCCTTTCAGGGTGGTAGACAGGCCTAACCTCCCCTACGTACACCACGTGAAGCTCCGAGTCCATACGGTCGGCAAGTTCCACTGCCGTCCGGGCGGCGGCCGATGCCTCTTCAGAGCCATCAACGGCCAGCAGGATCCTGCCCGGGAGGTAGTCTCTCTCGCGTTCACCGTTTCGCACTACCAGCACAGGACAGTGGGCGTGGCGCACCACTGAATCGGAGACGCTCCCCATCAAGGCTCTTCGGATACCGCCGTGTCCCCTGCTGCCCATCACGATTAGCCCGGCCCCTAACTCCTCGGCCAGCTCAACGATCTCCTGCGGCACCCCTCCCTCCACCAGGTGCGCCTGCGCTGGTGTCCCGCCTACCGAGCGTAGCTTCTCCACTTCTGCGTCGAGCAGCTCCCTGGCTCGTTGCTCGGTGATCCGCTGGAGGTCTTCCTCCAGCACCGGGTCCTCCAACTCTGCTCCATTGAAGGCTGTGGCTTCGGGGTAGGCAGGGTACCATGGGGTGATGCCGAAGACGTGAACCACGTGCAACTCCGAGCCGGTCTTAGCGGCCAGTTCAGCCGCGGTTCGGGTGGCCAGGTGTGCCTCCCTAGAACCGTCGGTGGCCACAAGGACCTTGGTGGGGAAGATGTTCATAAAAGGTGTCCTCCTCGCTCGACGCTTGTCCGGCGTCTTCATGATGCCAGTCGCACGTACTTGGTGCGACCTTCCGACAATTGCGAAAGGGCCGCAGTCAGTTGGGGCTAGAGATCCGCTTATCCACGCTATTTCGAGTTCGCCTCCGTTCACCGGAGTGTGCCGCTCTACAGGCGAATACCTGTAGGCCTTCGTCAACCTTCTTCGGACAACACTTCCTCGGCCCAGCTCAGGGCTGCGTTGGTAGCAGGGAAACCGATGGTGGTGATGGCGAGGACGATCGTATGAAGGATCTCCGCCTCAGAGACCCCGACACCGAGCAGCTTGCGCACATGCGAACGCACGCCGCCTTCTGACTGTGCGCCAACGGCGATAGCGAGTTTGATCAGGCGGCGTTCCCTCTCGCCTAAAGGCCCTGCGTCGTGCTCGGCAGAGCCCAAGGCGTCGAACGCTTCCTTCACCGTAGGGTAGCGACGCTCGAAGTGCTGGTAGACCTCCGGCAGGTACTCCGCCATGCTCTCCTCCTTCATCAGAGTACAGTGAGTGTCTCGCATGCTACCAAGGGTAAAGCCCCAAGGGGCCTCATGGCTCGTCTAACCCCCGTCGGGGACCTGAACGACGCAGAAGCGGTTGCCGTCGGGATCTTCCAGCACGATAAAGTCGTCATCCGGTCGATATTCTTGCGGGTACCGCCTCGCCCCCATCCCAACCAGCCTCTCCACCTCGCCCTCCTGGTCGGTCGTGTAGAGGTCCAGGTGCACCCTGTTGGTCTTCCCGATGTGTTCCAAAGGTTCAGGAACCTTCTCCAGAGACACGTTGGGACCTCTTCCCTCGGGATCATGAAGGACCACCCAACCGTCCTGCGCGGGCTCCCTTGGTACGTAATGGAGCGCTTCCCGCCAGAACGCTAGCACCTTGTCGAACTCGTAGCACCGGACGACGATCGAACCGATCTTCATCTTCCTTTCCTCCATCCGTCCTGCTCCCACAGAAAGGAATAATACCGTCGACGGAAGCCTGCCGCTGACCTCAACGAGCTGGGGATGCCCATAGGTGTCGGACCGAGACGATGCTTGATGTGGACTCCTATGAGAAGGCACTGTTTGTCAAGCTGACGTGCCGGCCTTATTGGTGGCGGAGCGCAACGGCTTGTGCCCTTCGCGCTATGGGCTGCGGGTCTGATCGGAGCAAACACATTACACGCACTCGGGAGAATGATCCTTCGTCGGAGGCGCCGAGCTTCTTAGGGTGGCATCATGGGCGCAACCAAGGATAAGGCAGCTAGATCATACGTAGGAAGCGGAGGCCAAAGGAGGAAGATGTCGTGGAGGAAGACCACAAGCTGGTAGAAGACTTGATGCGCCTCTACGGGTTTGAGGAGAAGGAGGCTCGGGCGGCTTACCACCTCGGCATCGCTGAGGAGCTCTTTGAAGAGATCTCCGAGGAAGCGTACCAGAGGGGTGGGTTCCCAAGAGTTCGAGGAATCCAGGCGTGGATGCACGATGAGATGGACTTCGGTGAGCACTTCCACGCGCTGAGAAACCAGCTTGCGCGAAGGGTGCTACAACGTGATTATCCCGAGGGATGGGGTAGGAGACCGGGGCAAAGCTCAGATTCGAGGTTGGACTGAGGAAGGATAATACTATTACTCGTAGCGGCCTTCGCAGAACACCTCTACGACGAGATCTGGTGAGTAGCCTTCACTCAGACGCATAGAGGCTCACTAGATGACCTTTTAGTCGGGTGGAAGGGGTCTGAACGTAGAAGCAGTGGACAACAGGATGATTGAATCCATAGACTTCGTTTGCTGCTTGCCTACGCTGTCCGCCTCTAGTGTGCACCATATAGCGGGAAGAACTCGATCACATCCGCCTCGATCGTCTCCACCCCTTGATAGCGGGCCACGCTGACGCGGTGGTTGCCGTCCTCGACGAAGTACGAGTTCCCGACCTTGTACAGCCTGACCGCTGGGAGGTCTAGCCCGCGGTGGAACGCTCGGTCCACCATCATCCACCTCTCCGCAAGGCTCGCCTTCGTGGGCATGAAGTCGCGATCGAAGGCCTCGTGGCGGCCCACGCTGCCGACTATCTTCGATACCTCGACGTCCCTCAGGCCCAAACCACGCCGGTTGTGCGTCAGGTGTATCTTGTCGAAGGCCAGCAGCCAACTGCATTCACGCCGCAAACGGGCCGCTATGCGCCCGAAGAAGGCCCGACGCCGGGCACGGCTGAAGTCCGCCTCAGCCTGTATCTCAACGCTCATGAAACCGATCACCGCTCGGCCACCCCCTTCTTGCCACCAAAAGTAGTTGGCTAATGGCTTCGATAGTACCGGCAAAACCGGACACCATCGTTCCTGATTGACGAGAAAATGGAAAGTTCGAGAAGTGGGAGCGGTGATCGGGAGAGAGAAGGCGGCCAGTATCTCAAAACCCGCAACGCCCCGGTCCGCTACCGTAAACCAAGCCCATCGGACCGAGGCTGCGCAAACATCCGAGAGTCCACCTTCTATCACTCGGGCGATGCATGCTAAGGGGATTTGCCAGAAGCTCTGTTCGAGTATACGCTTCTGCTCGCAATGGGAGGGGTGGGGGCCGAGGGCCCGTCCTCGACCGGAGAAGGGTGCACGCGAGGTAGCTCGTCGTGAAGCTCATGTGTTGTTGGTAGTGACCTGTCCCAAGGAGGAAGGGCTCACTTGACCACCGTAAAGAAAGTACTGCAACGTGGGTTGGTGGCGACGGCGATCATGCTGCCTCTCATCCTCGTCTTCTACTCTCCTGCGGATGCGCAAGCGCGTGTTGTGAACATACCGTGTGGCCAAGACATCGACGCTACGATCAACGCCGATCCGAATGGTACAGCCACTGGCTTTGTGCTCGGCGCAGACTGTACCTTTGTTGCGTCAGCGACGATAGTGCCAAGCGATGGCGACGAGGTAGCGTGCGCGGTGGCACCGACGTTTGAGCAGCGTGGCCCGGCGTTTGATCCCACGACCAGGTGCACCGTTGCGGGCAATGACAGCGTGGAGAACGTGTTCAAGCCCACAGGCCAAGGCGGCAGTATGGTCACCGTCCACTTCGAAGGCATCAAGATCACGGGCGGTAACTTTACAGGCTCTTCCGGCAGCGGGGCTGCCATAGCAGAGGGCAAGATGACGGATACTAGCTCCCATTACGGCATCGAGGTTATGGACAACGATGCGGCTGGTATTCTCAGTGCCAAGGGGACCTTCGAACGCGTCGAGTTGACCAACAATACCCGTGACCCGAAAGCCCTAGGGTTTATCGCTGCGGGTATGAAGGCGCGTAACGAGGTCGAGGTCAAGAACTCCTACGTTCACGATACGCAAGGCAACGGCCTGTGGTGCGACAACTTCTGCCACGACTCGGACAGCCACCCTAACGGTTTCTGGGTACACGACAACCTCGTGGTCAACAACGGTCGGGCCGGCATACGCTTCGAGGAGGTAGGCGGCGTGCCCACCGCGGGCGAGGCGCTCATCGAGAACAACGAGGTACACGACAATTCCCTCCATGCCAACCGGGGTGGCATCTCCGTGCGTGATGCCCAGGATGCGACCATACGGAACAACCACTTTGGCGCTGCGACCATAGGGGGCGTCGCGTACCTGCCAAATTCCCACGACGTTGCGATCACCGCCTCCGACTCCGGACGTTCGGACAGACCAAACCTCTCTAACATCCGCGTCGTGAACAACGCCCTGGACGGCGAGACTGTCAAGGGGTGCGAGCTGCCGAACACGGTTGTCGCCTGCGCCGGGGACACTCGTTGGTGCGCGAACATCGTAGACCGCGTCTACGAACTTCTGAGAACGTACCTTCCACTCACTCGGGTGAATAACGTAGGATGATCGCAGGGTGGCGATTGAAGATGTGTAAACCGTGGAGGTGATCTCTAGATGGATGCCTTAGATGATGTCGATCAACTGATCAAGCGGTATCAACTAGCACTGGACGAGTTCATGAAATGAAACCCCGAGCCTGTCAATAAGGTATGGTCCCATAGAGAAGACGTTACCCTCGCTAACCCTTGGTAGGCACTCCCGCGCGGGGGTGGGAGCAGGTTTCTGAGACCATGGAGCATGGCGCAGCTCAGAGACGGTGAGATCACTAGCTTCGAGGTGATAGTGAAGTACGTGACTGCTGAGCTTGCCTACACTGTGTGGATAGAGCGGCAGCAGGCCAGGCTCGGCGGAAGGCAGGACATTACCCCCTTCACTCTTAGGGTCACGATGATCTTTAGACCCGAGGACGGTGAGTGGAAGATAGTGCATCGGCATGCAGACTCCATAACCACCCCTCAGCCAGTCGAATCGGTGATCCAGGAGCAGCTCAACCCTTAGAGCGAACCTCCTAAGACTCCGTCAAGGCGAAGTCCGCGAAACGTATCCTTTACGCTCTTGAGCGTGTAAAGCTGTGATCCCTCCCAGCGTCACGAAGCGCGTCCCAATCGGCGGGTGCCCACGCCTGAAGAGCTGACGGAACCGATGATCATGAGCACGGAGACAGCCAATGTCCAGAGCAGCGCCAATGTCGCATACGGTAGGAGGAATTTGAGCACCGCCACCAATGCGGCCAGGAAACCAGCCCAAGCCAGCCACCTCGGTAGAAATCCCGTCCTGAGCGCAACTAGAGAGGTCGCGCTGAGCAGAACCGCCAAGCCGACCCAGGCGAAGCTATAGAGCCACCCGGAGAGCGCCTGTGAGAGGAATACGAGCTGAGCGTCCGGCTGAAAGTTCTCGAAGCGGGATGTGCTCGCAGGGTGCACGATCTCGACCGACGCACCCGCCGACTCGAGCGCCACGAACATCAGTCCCCCGGCCAGCGCGGCGGACGACAGACCGCTTTGCTCACCCTCAGCACTCCGCAACACGGCGTGCAGCACGCCTAAGAACCATACGAAGAAGAAAGTGGCGAAGATAAACGACAGCCCGTTGGCTACCAGCAGCGCACCCTGCTTGCCGTCGAAGTAGTCGAGCATTTGAGGGGCACTCAAGCTAGCATCGGGCACGTCTGGGCGCGCGGCGAAGACGCCGGGGACCAGTAGGAGCACGAACAGTATTCCGCACAGTCCGCCCAACCGTACCAACACTGTGTCGTTATCCATCGGGCTTCCCCCGAATGGTCTGAGATCACCTACCCTGCATGGATCATAGAGCAATGCCCGGCGGGCGATCAAGTGGGCCGGGAATGAGCCCCTATGCCGTGGAAGATCGCGAGCTACCAAGCGCCTGCCTTGTGTGACCTTCTGGGAATCCTCCTCCCACGCACTCGGGTGAACAGGCTAGGGGTTAGGCTAGTCCGTACGCCACATCGTACTCCAGCGACACGATCCCCGTCTTGAACGTCCGACTGCTAGTCAACTTCAGCTCGAACCGCTCAGATGAAGGATTAGGCGGCAACAGTGGTATGCCCTCGCCCAGTAGCACGGGGATCACAGAGACTTCGATAGCATCTACTAGCTGAGCTTCCAGGAGGCTGCGAAAGAGTGAGCCGCCACCAAATAGCCATATATCCTTGCCCGGCTTCGACCGGAGATCGGTCAGCGCGTGCTCTGGGTTCTCAGAAACTATGCTGACGTTCGGATAGTCCTCTTGGCGCAGCGTCCGTGAGAAGACGATCGTCTGTATCCCCGACTGCGAGCCACCCCCTGTGCCTGCCATGCCTTCAAACGTTCGGCGCCCCAGGAGAAATGTGTCGAACTGCTCGAAGAGTGCTCCGAAGTCGATGTCCGGGTCCATGATGATCCAGTCCGCTTCGCCATTGGGGCCCGCGATGTAGCCGTCCAAGCTCATCGCAACCACGTATCGAACCCGTCGCATCGGAGCCTCCCCTAGCTCTCAACCAAGTCAAAGGCAGTCTACATGAAACCCCGAACTTCCGAGAGCGCGTCACAGGCGAAGATCAGAGAAATCACCTTTCGCGCGGTTAGCAGCTGGACCTTCACCAGATACCTGCTGCCAGACAGTTATGTATCCTAACGAGTACATACAGCCCCGAACTGCGTTTCCGCGCTCGGCTTTCCGAGGGGCGCATGCCACGATCTGAATTGACGAGGGCCTAGTGAGGGGGCATAGCCTTCTCCGTTCGCCTGGAGGGTGGCGATCCTACTTACCACGCAGGAACGTTTCGTAGGAGCTCACGCGTTCCCCAGGCGCCTTAGCGTACCTAGTACCTCATCCAGAGGGGCTAGTTTGTCCATTATCTCGTCGGCCTCGGTGGCTCTCTCGAAGCTCGCAGCGTCGAGGCTCGCGCTCAAGATCAGCACCCCCACGTCGGGGTTGGCCTGTCGCAGATCGGCGATCAGATCTACCCCATCCCCGTCGGGCAGCCCCAGATCCAGGACCGCCACGTCGAAATCGAACCTCACGGCATGATTGCGGGCCTCGGCGAGCGATCCAGCCTGCGCTACCAGGTTGATGTCCGACTGGCTGCCCAGCAGGACCTCCATGAGATCTCTGAAGTCGGGATGATCCTCCACAAGCATGACACGTATTTGCTTTGTCCCATCTTCCCCACTCATTCCAAGACCCCCCGTGGCAAAGGGGCCCGCAACCGAACCCTTGTGCCCTGCTCCGCTTCGCTCTCGATCTCCAGTTCTCTGCCGATGATCGCAGCTCGTTCGCGCATGCTGCTCAGGCCCACGCCGGGCGAGCTCTCCGAACCAAACCCCCTCCCGTCGTCTGAGACCTCGACGTGAAGATCGCCCCTATCCATCTTGACGCTCACAGAAACCCTCATGGCCTCCGAGTGCTTACGGGCGTTGGTGAGCGCCTCCTGGATTATGCGCGAAACTTGCGTTCCGGTCTCTCCCAACGGCGCCGGGGGAACGTGTTCTCCCACCTCCAGGCTTATCTCGAGCGCCGGGGCCATCGTCCGGCTCCGCCTCACCAGAGCCCCGACTATCTCGGGGAAGGGCCGATCTTCTTCATCTTCGAGGCGCAGGTTGTTGACCACCTCGCGCAGGCCCTGAGCGCCACGTCGGACTGCGTCGACCGCTGCCTGCAGCTGCTTCCTCGACGTCGCGTCCTTGGCCTGGAGCACCATCATACCTAGAGCAGCTGTGGTGTAGGAGAAATCTTGTAGGACGCTGTCGTGCAGGTCCCGCGCTATCCGCTTGCGTTCGGCTTCGGTCACCCGTCTGAGGGACTCCTCCGCCAGCTTGCGTTCGGTAACGTCTTGGAAGTACACCGATAGCCCTTCCCGAGAAGGGTAGGCCCGCCCCGCTACCCATACTCCGAGAACTGGAAATGTAGCCTCGAATTCCGTGGTGACGTCCTCCTCCATTGCCCGCTGTATCTGCCGGTAGTACTCGGAGCCCACCGCCTGGGGGAACTCCTCCCAGATGTTCTTGCCCAGCAACTCATCCCGAGACCGCCCCCAGAACTGCTCCGCCTTGCCGTTGACGTAGGTGAAGCGACACTCCTCATCGACGGCGAAGAATGCGTCGCTGATGCTTTCCAGGATATCCGTGGCCCTCTCAAGGGCCGCTGGCTCGCGGGTCAGCAAACGTTCGCGTTCCTCGGCCACCTTGCGCGCGGTTATATCCCTGGTCACCTTGGCGAAGCCGCGGAGGTGACCCTCCTCGTTCCTCAACGCTGTGATCAACACGCTAGCCCAGAAATGCGAACCGTCCTTGCGAACCCTTATTCCCTCTTCTTCGTAGCTGCCATCGGCGGCCGCGATGCGCAACTCCTCTTCCGGATGTCCGCGCTCGACGTCCTCATCGGTGTAGAAGATCGAGAAGTGTTCACCGATGATCTCCTCGGACTCGTAGCCCTTGATGCGTTGAGCCCCAAGGTTCCACGTTGTGATGTACCCATCTGCGTCGAGCATGAAGATGGCGTAGTCCTTGACACCCTCCACCAGTAGCCGGAAGCGCTCCTCGCTCTCGCGGAGAATTTCGTGGGTCGGCCCGGATGACTCGCCGAATCCGGATGGTTGCATTGGATCTATTGCACTACCTCCAAGAGCAGGGGGAACTATTGTCGCACATGGAATGTGCGGCACGCAGCATCAAGAGTAGACTCCCCGCTGAGCCGAGAATGGTCATGGCGGTTTCTTGACCCCACAAACCGAAGGATGTTTATCTTCTGAAAAGCTCGCTTCTAGGCACTTCCGTGAGTTAGGCCAAGGCAAAGAACCGGGGCGGCTAGACCTCTGTCCGTTTGCTGCTTGGGAGAATGGGAGCAAGGTATTGGGGACACGGTCCGCGGGACGTGGCCTATTCGGGCCCCCTGACCAGCCAGGGCCGCAAGATGAAGCACTCGGGTGAATCAGGCCGGGCTATCATCTCTCCAGCAGCGTCAGCGCCCGCCTGGTGAAGAAGTAGGAGGCGTAACCGTGGGGGTGTTGGTCTCCAACATCGTCGCCGAAGGCCATGTGCGCGTCTCCCAGCAAGGCGGCCTGCTCGATGAGGTACGCCATGGCATCTTGGTAACGCTCGGAGCCGACATCCAGGCCCGCTTGGTGCGCCGCTCTGGTGGGGTCCGCCCGTGCCCCTTCTTCCCCGTGAGCCTGGGTTTGGTTGATGGTCCTCAGTAGTCGCAGTCCATCGCTCCTTGCTCGAGCCCTGATGGTGGTCCTCTCTGTGCTCACTATCTCCTCCTACCCCTTCTTCTGTAGAGGGGAGGGCCTTGTCTTAGACCCACCTTGTACCTAACAAGGGCAAGTATGAGCGGATACGAGGGGGGTATGCATCTGCTATATGGCGTATCTTTCCTCTGCCAGGTGGCTATTCTTTGGGTTCTTTCCTGGCGAACGTAGTGGAACCCCGGCAAGGTAAAGGTCGCAGAAGCTAGCCAAGAACCCTGGCTACACGCCACTCGTTAGTGCAACGCAGTTAGGGGCAGCCGTATGGTTCGCCGTCGGACAGTACAGGGGCACCTGAGAAAGAGACATACGCACAGTTAGGACTTAGCGCCTTTCAGGAGGGTTCTTCCGCGTGACTGAAGATTTCATGCGGATGGAGCGCAGGCAACTCAGGGAGCGCCGCGAAGGAAAGCTTCGCAGGGCATTGGGGGATGCCGGACGAGTCGGTAGGGGAACTAGATCGGCTGGGAGAAGAAGATCGCATGAGGGCCGGGCAAGGGCTTGTGGGCGTCCCAATAACCTAGCGCCGGTGGTGGCGTAGAATGTTCCTGAGCCGAACGGGAGGTGAAGGTGGAACGAGATGATGCCGAGTTCAGGGCGGCGAACGAGCGGATAACGATGATGGCCGAGGAGCTGCGTAAGGCGGAGTTGGTTCGCGACAGACTCGAAGGTCTGGCCCGGCTCATGGGCTCCTACCCAGAGGGCCACGACATGCGGGCGCGCCTGGAGACCCTCCATGTGGATCGGGCCCTTGAAGGGGTGGACGAAGACATCCGTCTGCTGACCGACGCCCTACAGCACCCGCGCGGCACCTGAGCGCCGCTCGGAGCGGGGGGAGGCCAGGTGTAGGCTGAGGCGAGGGACGGGAGTAGATGCGAGGAGGTGTCATGTCTGGGGACGTCCTATAGGAGAGCAAGAGCAGGCTCCAGCAGCGTGCCTGCCCTATGTTCCACGCGCTCAGGAAGTAGCCCGCAAGGTCGCGGGGATGATCAATCATCAACTCCCAGACTTTACTGTGGACCATGTCGGAAGCACGGCCATTCCTGGGTGCGTGGGAAAGGGTGTGATCGACCTTCGCGCCTTCCGCGACCGCCTCCGCGCCAACCCTGAGATGATGGAGGCATACGTCCAGCGAAAGAGAGATATCATAGAAGGTGGAACGACTGATGCGCTGGACTACTCGATAGTCAAAGGTTCGTTCGTCCGGGAAGCGTTGGCCAAATGGCGCAGCGCGGACGGATAGGCCAAGAGCGCAGATATCAAGAGGCTTCTTACTCGGAAACGCGCATAATTCTCCAATCCCGTAGCATGATGGATGGTCATTGGAACCGGGGCGGTGTTACAGAGAGTCAGGAGAGCAAATGCTTGCGCTCAAGCCGCCTACCACACGCGGGACAGTTCTCGACCTGCTCAGCATGGGTTTCGCTCGTTTCCTCGTAATCGAAGAAGACCCATTGGTAGCGCCCTTCGGTCCACCAGAACTCTCCCCACAGTTCGTGTGCCTGCCCGCACGGACAATATAGCGTGGCCACCAGCTCTCCCTTCGTAGGTACGTCTCAGGTGCCAGGATCTTATCGTAACACGCATCACAATACCGGAGTAATTCCCGAAGTAGAAACTACCTCATAGACTGATGGTAGAGAGAAGCCCGCCAAGGTGATAATAGTGCGTTGCCGTAATGAAGACGTTAGCGAAAACTTACTGGACCTGTAGGAGACAACCTGCGTCGGGCTGGTCCAGACGGACCAGGTACCACCGGCGATCTACGCACTCGGGACCAGGATCGCCAGCGGGGTAGTCACACCCCGCTGGGAATTAGCCTACCTATGTACATATTGGCTGGCTTGTGATCTTGGCGTACGTAAAAAACGCCAACGCAGAGGACCGGAGCAAAGTGAAGGCACTGCTGCGAATGAGAGTAGTAGCGCGGCCAGGGCAGAGCGGGCGCGGACTCCAAGGGGAGGGGACACGCCCGCCCTCGACCCTAGTGTACGTGGCACCCCAGGCCGGCGCGTCTGCCGAACGGCATATCTTGAACACCTCAGACCAGTGTGGTTTCGGCATGGTTGCGTCTGGAATAGACCTAGAGAGGCCGGAGCCCGAAAGCTCCGGCCTGTTGGTGCGAAGGTCCGGTCGGGACGGAGGGGGGGAAGCCCTGACCGGACGATGGACTACCGAATCTAACACCCCGGCCTTTAAACGTTGTTAATTTCCATGGTAGAGTCTTTAAGGCTCACCCCGATGCGAGCAGCCATGTGCTCAGCCAAGAGCCTGGAGTGGCATGAGGGACTGTCGGATGACGTCCCCAAATTCCGTAATCAAGAGCAAGGGTCGTGCGTAGGATGGGTCGAACTAATAAGCCCCCGGTCCATAGGGCAACAGAAAAGCCGGGCTGCTCTGGGAGGGGGAAGGTTCAGAGTGCGCCCGGCTTGGCGATTGTTCAGATTGTAGTACCCAGGAGGCCCCGAGCACATACTGCAAATGAGTGATTTCTTTCTACCCCAAATGGATGATGTCCTCACAGAGGGTGTGATCCTGGCCCTGTTCGCGGACGCCTCTGGCCCCGGATTCGCGGCTCTCGGTGAGCGGCGCGCGCGGTGCTGCGCTCGGGAGAGGCAGGCTCCCAAGAAACCCGCTGCCCGGGAGAGGTCCTGCTCTCGAGGATCCGCAGCCTGGCCGTAGAGAAGCCTGCCACGTGATGTTCTTGCCCCGCGGTTGTGGGGAGAGGGGCGTAAAGAAAGATGGCTGTCTCCAGAAAGCGCCTGGTTCGTGTGCGCTTGACGCCTCATCGTTTCTACTACCTATCCCGAGGCGCGAAAGAAGGGCTACTCGCGTTGTTGGCGAGACGTGTTCGTCCGGTCCCGTCGGCGTCCATCACATAGACATCCTGATCGACGAAAAAATTCCCTGCATCCGCTCGCGTGAACGCTATTTGCTTGCCATCAGGCGACCACGAGGGTTCGTCTTCTATGATGGTCTTGGTACTGGTGAGGTTGGTCTGGCCGGTGCCGTCAGCATCGATCTCATAGATATCGAGCTCCCCGCGGTAATGTACTGCTGCGAAAGCTATTTTCTCGCCATTGGGTGACCAGGAGTATGAAGAGATGTGGTCCCCTACATTGGGCATTAGCTCCCTTAGCTCCGTGCCGTCGGCGTTCACGATGTATTTCTTCTCTCCAGCCCCACTGAAGGCTATCTCCTCACCATCAGGAGACCAGAGGGGAGTTTGTGCGTAAGGCACCTCCTTGGATAGCTTCTTTAGACCCGTGCCGTCAGGTTTCATCACGTAGAGGCCACTCGGTCCGGTGGCAGGTACCGCGGAGGAAGGAGAGCTATTGACAAGATCTACCCTGGTTGTCCTCAAGAAGGCTATATTCTCGCCATCGGGCGACCATACCGGCGATTCGAAGCCAACCTCGAAGTCCTTTGTGTCCGTGGCTCTGATGAGCCTTGTCTGACTGGTGCCGTCGGAGTTCATCACGTAGATGTCGTTGTAAATCTCGCCGCTGGGGTCGCTGCCTCTCAGGTAGGTGATCTTCTTGCTGTCGGGCGACCACGAGGGGGCGCCTTCTGAGCTCGTCTGCGTCCTGGTCAGGTTCGTCTCTTCAGTGCCGTCGGCATTGACCACGTAGATATCGAGGGGGCGCTCCCCGGCGGACCTGGCGAAGAAAGCTATCTTCTTGCCATTCGGAGACCACACCCCTACACCCGCCTTCGTCCTGGTGAGGTTGGTCTTGCCTGTGCCGTCGGAGTTCATTACGTGGATGTCAGAGTGCCTTATGAAGACTATCTTGCCGTTCGAAATCTCGGTGTGCTGGTCGCCCCCGCTGCTACCGTTACCGGCGGACGACGCCCGCAGCCCACTATCAGGGTCTTCAGCATTGTGCCGCTGGTCGGCAACTCTGCACCCTGCCAGCAACCAAAGCAGTACAACGGCTAACCCTACTGTGAGCACCAAGGTAGTTCGCCGTGTCATAGTCGCTTCAGCTAGATCATTTGGCAGGTGCGCCGGGCCAATCTGGATCCGGTCGGGACGGAGGGGGTTGCCCCGACCGGATCACGCTGTACTTCGCCTCACGCCCTTTCTCTGTTGGTCGTTGCTTTCTCGAAGGTTCAAGGAGCCTGCGTTCACCTCGATCAACTTGAAGTAGTCCTCCTTGGCGGCCTCCGCGATGCTTTCCCTCGTAGCCCCCCGAGCGCTGAAGGCTGCCACAAACGAGCCGTCTTGGCGGCGCAGTACGACTATGTCTGGATCCGACTTGTCTATGTAGTAGTCGAACTTGGGGAGCATCTTTACCTCCATGCTCACCTCCTAAGGACATCCCCTTTCCTAAGGGGGACAGACTGCTGC
>DASTKM010000330.1:0-5010 GCA_035715885.1 Rubrobacter sp. | reverse complement strand
CCCTGGTTCTCGCCAAACCTTCTCGGGTTTAGTGAGCACCCATCCCACGAGTCGCGACTATTTCGTTGCAATCTTACATGGTTGTTGAAGGGCAAAGGTGGACCAACGATAAGGAGCAAAGGAGTAGCAAAGGGCCCTCGGGGTCAACGTGATGCTAGTCATGGTCGCCCCGGGTCTGTTCGTCGCCCTGGTCTACCCGCGATTCTCCTGAAGACCCTCCGTCCCTGGCAGTAGGCATCTCGAACCGTACGCGTATACCGCCATTGGGTCTGCTGGAGATATCGCCCTCTCCGTGGTCCGCTGACGCGTGGCTCCCGGAACTCGCTGGCGCTACGGTTTTCCGAGCACGGCCGGGAGCGCAGATCTGAAGACTGCTGCCAGCTGTCGCGGTGGAAGATCCTCATCTATGAAGCGCAGCGATTGGACGAGGGGAACGGTGTGCATGACGTTACGCAGCAGGGCCAGAGGCCGCCTGGGGTCGTGCGCGGCGAGTTGCAAGAACCCCACGTCGAGGAGCCGCCACAACAGGGAGGACCGTTGGCTCGGCGGCAGCGGCCTGCCCTGCTTCCAGAGCTTCGCCAGTCGTTTGCTCTCCTCGGCCATGCGGACCACGCCGTAGCCGGCGCTGGGCTTGACGAGGCCGCGCTTGGTGCCCAATAACACGTGCCGGGGGCCAGCGGTTTGCGAAGGCGCGAACCCGAGCGGTATGTGGCCGTGCTCCGCGTGGGTAACGGTGAAGGTGGCCCCCGGATATCGGGACTGCAGGTACCGCAGTAGCGGCGTCTCGTCCTCTTTCTGGATGGCCGAGTCGAACATGGCCGACTCGAGCAGGGCTTCGTCGGGGCTCAAGGGCAGCAAGTAGGCGAAGGACCGTTCGTCGAGCGGGTCGAACAGGGTGGCGGCCGCCGCGTCAAACACCGGTCGGTCGGCTGTGACGCTGACGCCGGTGCCGCTAAGCACCGCCCTGGGTCGGTGTAAGGACGGAAAAGCGGGCTCGATGTCAGGGACGCTGTCGAATACCCATCCGGCACGCACCGCACCGGCGTCCGTGATGACCTCGTAAGTTCCGTCCTCCCGCCGTTCGATCGAACGTGCCGAGGTACGCAGCCACTCGATAGGCACGGTTCTCAACTCCTCGGCGATATGGTCGAACACGTCGGTCGAGCGCACCAGACGCAGGGTGTACGGGGCAATAGACTCGGCCGGCGCCTGCACTACCCTGGCCTTCTGCCAGCTTCCAACGGCGAACCGGTCGTAGAGGGTCGGACCGTGGCTCCAGTAGCTCCAGTGGACCGTCGGCTTTTCCTGCGGCGGGCACGGGTCGACAACGGCGACCCGTCCGGACAATGCCGATCCAAGCTCGCGCACAAGCAGCATGGCAGCCAGGCCACCGCCGACGAAGACCGCCTCGTAGTCTCGAACAGCCACAGGCCACCATGATACGTTGCCCACCGCGGAGGGGGAACTCTGAGGAATCTGGATCAGTCATATAATCGAAGGCGGATCCGGCGTCGAGTAGGTGCGCGCATGGCAAGGAAGATGTGGACGGTCCCATGTCATACTTCGCGTTCGGACGCAAGACGAGTCGTCTCGGAAGAAGTGAAACTGCGCCGGTCATAGAGGAGGTAAACATCGTGTGGTGGGCAGATCTGTTGTGGGGCTTCTGGAACGGCCTTACGGCGTGGATCGTCCTCGTCGTGCACATCTTCGGTGGGTGGGAGCAGTTCCCTTTCTACAATGAGGCGAGGAGCGGGAACTGGTACGACTTCGGGTTCTTGCTCGGCGCCGGATCCCCCCTTCTGGGCGCGGTGGGCGGGAGAGGCCGGCGAGGTTAGCAGATCGTGTACCTGTCTTCGAAGTGGAATGTGGGCTTCGAGCTGATCTCCTACTTCATCGTGCCTCCGATTCTATCTGTAGAGGACCCCGCCGCCGGTGGATCGTGAGGTAGGAAAAGCCCTCAGAGTGAGAGAGGATCGACCTCCTCGCACCCCTGCGTACCAACACCAGCGTCCCGGCTGACAGGCGATGTTCCTCACCGTTCGTGAGAACTGACCCGGTGCCCGAGACGCCGACAAAGACTACGTCCACCTCGTCGTTGATGTGCTCACCCACGCCCCCTCCGGCCTCGAAGCGCACAAGGTTGGCGTTCAGGTCGTTGCTCTCCAACAAGGTCCAGATCACTCCGGTCCGCTCGCCGGCAGCCGCTGCCGTCCCGGCCAGATCCATCAGCTATCCCCTCTATACGGGCTGCGCGTCATAGATAATCTCTTCTGTTTGCGCAGGCGTGCAGTGCGGGTGCTAATCTCGTCGAGATGATCTGTTCGATGCGTTGGAGGTAAATGGGGCCGAGAAGGTAAGGGTGAGGGAGGCGAAAGCCCACCTCTCGGAGCTTATGGTGCGCATTGGCTATGGTGGCGAGCCGTAGAGGAATCCTGAGGTATCGTCTTGGACCGTCCACGGACCTCAACGTTCCTTCGGCACTCGCAGTACCCTTACGCCTATCCACGTCGCTACGGCCAACCCCGTCGCCGCAATCATCCCCGCGTCGGCCTGCGCCTTGAAGCGCACGCTCCCGGCCCTCGGGCGCCTGGTCAGCCGGTCGAACCCGACGCACAATCTGTTCACGCGGCCCCCCTCCCGCTCGCGTCCGAAGACGATGGGGTGCGCCTGCCCCTCGACGAGAACCTCGAACGCCAGTGGGTCCAAGGAGTCGATCGGGTAGAGCCTTCCGCCCTTTCTTAGTGGCCCGGCGAGAGCACGCAGGACGAGGTGCTTGCCCTCGACGCGGACCTCGAGCTCCCCGGCGTACGTCCCCCAGAGCCGCAGGTTGGTGTTCAGGGGACCTTCGGGACCGTAGAAGCCACGAAGCTCGGGCCAGAGGTGGGGCGACTCCAGCACGCCCGCGCGAGGTAACCGCGAGGAGGGCTCCGGGACGCCCAGCAGCCCTCTCATCAGTCCGTCCGCGGCCTCGGGGTACCCTGGCATACCTTTCCACTTTTGCACTGTATGGGGTCCTTCGCAAATGCCCCACCTGCTCCTAGAGCAAGCAATGCTGCTGCGATAGCAGATAAGCTGAGTATCAAGATTACACGTCGCAACATGGTTTCCTCCCCTTATCGGTTTGAAGGCCAGCCGAAGCCCCTACCACTCTACACCCAGCGCCCAACTTGGCAATGTTGTTACTACACAAAATGTACTGACCACCTTTCATCGACGCTGCGACCCTTAGCGGGTTATTTACTCGAGGGGCAGGATAGCTAAGGGTAATGAATACCGGATGAATGCCCAAGTTTATTCGCCGAAGTGCCTAGAAGTGGAATTCTCCGAACTTCCGCCTTAACGGAGTTCTCAGAAGTACGTCGAGCGAGAGCTCCGAAAGTGGTGCATTTGCCCCTTGCCCCTATGACTCCGTACCACGTAAAGATATGTTACAACTGTGTCTAGTGCGCGAGCTTCGCGCGTCGGCGCAGGACTGGCTACCTGCTCTCCTTCTAGACCGGGGCCAGCTACCTTCCACAGAGCAACACGATGTGCACGGTGGGGGTACGCTGATGGAGCGGCTATTGCTCGTCGAGCACAACCCCCTCTTTCGAGAGGCCCTGGCACTCCTGCTCGAATGGCAAACGGGCTTGAGTAGCACTCATGCGGAGTCTCTCGCCGAGGCAAAGGGTGTCTTGGAGGAAGCGAACCAGAAGAAGCCCGCTTGCATCATAGTCGACCTCGATTTACCAGATGGAGAGGGAAACGAGCTACTCAAGCAACTTGATGGGATACCGGTGCTAGCGCTCATCAAGGGCCGCAGCCTGCAACGCCGGGCCGAGGCGATGGGACTGGGGGCGGACGAGCTTCTAAGGACAGGGTCGGTCGAGAAGATAGCCGCAGCGGTGGAACGGCTCATCGGCCACTAGATCTATTACCGTCTTCTAGGCTCTATTCAGCCGAGTGCGTGGAAGGTGAATTCTACGAAGCTCGCGTCGCCACGGACCTACCCGTTTTACCTATCTTTTACCGAGGGTTTGCGCCCGTTTAACACCGAGGCACAGGGGAGGGTGTAGCCTATCGGTGGACCTGGGAGTACTGCGGTCTTTCTCTCAGAGCTTCCGGAGTCCTTAGGCCTAGTGGCAGGATTCTCCCCCTCCGCCTGCTGCTAAGTTTACCGGTGCTCTAAGAAGCCCTAACGCCTAGCCAGCGCTTCGAGATCACCAACCTAGGGCAGCGCATAATACCCGATTATGGACAGACTCAAGATGGAGCACCTGGCCCTATCGGACCGTGGCTGAGCGGCGATTGAGAAATGGCCACCTGGTATAGCTGATTATGGCCAACTGGCAGAGGCGGAGCTCTCTTGGCAGTCGTAGGGTTATAGGGGTCACAGCGTTCGGGCGGTCCACTCTTTCCTCCTTTCCCCTTTTACCGGGCCGCCCGCTCTTCTTGCTTGCTGGCTGGCGTTCTTGGTCCGTCTGGATCGGGGCTATGCCGAACTTCGCCATGACGAAGTTCTCCGAAGTCTCTCTAAGAGTAGGTCTACTCCTGGATCACCGATTCCGCTGGCTGAGGGGTGGTTATGGGGTCCGCGTGGCGATGCACAAGCTTCCACTTACCGTCTTCTTCAGGTCTAAAGATCATCGTAGCCCGTACAGCTAACGGGCTGATCTCCTCCCTTGCGCCAATCTTGGCCTCTGCCCACTCTATCTGTACAACGTAGGCTAGCTCAGCACTCACGTACTTCCCTACGATCTGCCAACCTAAGAACGTCCCATCTCTGCGTAACGATGCGGCATGCTCTATGGCCTTATCGACCTTCTGCCACCCACGCACGGGAGGGCCATAGGGGTTAGCGAGGGTCACATCTTCTCTGTGGGAGAAGAGGTTCTTCACAGGCTGGGGGTTGCCTCTCAAGAACTCTCTCTGCACTCGGTAATATTGCTCGATTAGTTCGTGAACATCATCTGCAGCGGCCATTTGTAGAGATCACCTCCATCGTTGGCAGATGCTCCTTTCCCTAAGGAC
>DASTKM010000329.1:0-7147 GCA_035715885.1 Rubrobacter sp. | reverse complement strand
TTGCTCCCGGAGACGGTAACGTCGGCCCCGGCTTCGGACAGGAGCAAGGCCAGATAAGCCGTCTTCGCCTCCAGGTGGATGGTCATCGCGACCTTGCGCCCCCGCAGCGAACCATCGGCGAGTTGCTCGCCCGCGATCTTGTTCAAAACCGGCGCGTGCTGGGCGACCCAATCGATCTTGCGGTGTCCCTCAGGGGCGAGGGAAGGATCTTTGACGAGCGATTCACTGATCATGTTTCTCCTACTCTATATACCGTTCTACAGGCCGAATTCAACCTCATCCACGTGGTGAGAAGTTTACAATCAGGGCGAAACGAATGCTCTCGCGCCTGTCCCTACATTAGAATCTCACCATCGACGAGAAGCACAGATACAGGATCACGGCCGCCTGGGTGAGCTACGTGACCATCCAGGTGATCTGGCTGCTCTGCATCTTCGTCACGCCCCCTGCCTTGAAGCTCTATCCTTCGAAGCTCTGGGCCCTGCCGTTTTGCCTGGTCACGGTCGCCAACGGGCTGCACATGATCCTGTTCCGCTACGAGTACAACGCTGTACTCAGGCGCGCGATGCGCATACTCCCCTACGCCCAGTACCTCACACCCCTGCGTGAAGAGCCCAGGTACTTCCTGCCCCTCGGCACCGCTTACACGCTCTTCGGCGTGGCTTCCATCGTGCTGCTCATGGCGGCGTGAGGGTCGTGGGGCGATTTTTCAGCACTTCAGCCAGCGTGCCTGGCCGGTCGGTCATGATCACGTCGACCCCGAAGTCGAGCAGACGGCGCATCTCGTCCGCCTGGTTTATGGTCCACGCGTCCACCCTCACGCCCCTTGCATGCGCCGCTCGGACGAAGCGCGGGGTCACAACCCGTATTCCTCTGTGCCTGAGGGGAACCTGCACCGCGTCGTAGGCAGGGCGCACGAGACGCTCCAGGCTGAGCCTGCTCGAAATGAAGAAGATCCCTATCTCCCGCCTCGAAGCCCCCGTGGAGACGTGGCCGCCTGAGACCTTACGGAACCGCTTCACTCTAGCGTGGGGGATCGAGACCACGAGGACACGTCTCAAGGCATCCGCTTCGCGCAAGACTCTGAAGAGAGTCTCCTCGATACGAGGAGTACCGGCCTTTATGTCGATGTTGACAGCGACGCCGGGGAACTCCTCCAGGACCTCCCCGAGCGTCGGCACCTGAACGCCCCTGCCACGGTAAGGACGGGTGGGTCCGCCGTCGGTACTGAAGTCGTGTCCGGCATCGAACCTGCGAAGTTCGTCGAAGGTCATCTCCGAGACGGCGCCGGACCCGTTCGTGGTCCGGTCCACGGTCGCGTCGTGGATCACGACGATGTGCCCGTCGCGGGTCATGTGGACGTCGAGCTCGAGGCCGCCAGCTCCGTCCTGCACCGCAAGCCGGAATGCCTCGATGGTGTTCTCCGGGGCAAGGGCCGAGGCGCCTCTGTGTGCCAGGTTGACGGGCCATCCGCCTCGAACGGTCCTCTTCTCCCCCTTCCGCAAGAGTAGGGCGACAAAGCTGGCCAACCCTGCGAGGGATATCAGGATTAAGTGCCTTCTGCGCATCAGGTGAACTTAGCATAGTGGAGAGGGGCGTGCGGCGTTGACCCCACTATATGTCTCTCGTATACTCAGCGGGCTACCCTGTCGGAGTGGCGGAATTGGTAGACGCGCTAGGTTGAGGGCCTAGTCCCCGATAAGGGGGTGGGGGTTCGAGTCCCCCCTCCGACACCACGCACATTCCACGCTTGTCAGCATTTCAGTGTGCGAGACCTGGCTGACTGGCCGACCGGCGGTTGAGCCGCCGTGCTGACTTGTTGATGTCTCGTAGTACATAAGGCTCAGAAGCCTCATGCACGTCGCTGTGACCGTGTAACCTAGTATACGCCCAGAGATACCTTGGGGTGTATAATTAGTGTGGACTCGCCTGTTCTCCCCATCCTCCCCGGGCGAGTCCTTCTACTTGGCTTGTCAGCCCGCTCTAGCCTTCGGCATGCGCTCTCAGCACGCTTCGGGCATGTTCGCTCCCTTCGGTCGATCAGCACTTCAGTTAGTCAACTTACGCACGCGAATGCCCTGGCTAAATTGCTTAGAGCCGCGAAGCGGCGTGCTGAAATGCTCTATCCCATGAAGAACAGGGTGATGTTGGTCAGCAGGAAGAGTCCTACGACGATCAGGGTCAACCTGGTCAGGTTTTTCTCCATGATGGTGGTACCCGAGAAGGTACCGCCCATTCCGCCGCCGAGCGAGGAGGAGAGCCCGCCTCCCTTTCCCGAGTGGAGGAGGATCAGGCCCACCAAGGCTATGCAGAACACGACTTGAAAGAAAGCGACGATGTAGTACAGCATACGTCTACCTTACCACACGCCCTACTGCTCTGTTCGCGCGACGGCGTTCTGCGCTGCCCCTATCAGCTCGACGAACGATTCTACCTCCAGGCTCGCCCCGCCGACAAGTGCGCCGTCGATGTCCTCCTGGGCCATGATCTCAGCCGCGTTCTCCGGCTTGACGGAGCCACCGTAGAGGATACGGACACTCCCTGAGAAGTCGTCTCCTTTCGACTCCCTCAGCAGATCTCTGATCCTACCGATGGCATCCTGCGCATCCTCGGGGGTGGCGGTATCGCCTGTCCCTATGGCCCATATCGGCTCGTAGGCGAAGACGACACTCTCACCGCCTGCGTCTTCTAGCTCCTCGACGACCCGCCCGACCTGACCCGAGACCTTCTCCCACATACCTCCTGCGTCGCGTTCCTCCTTGGTCTCTCCGACGCAGACGATGGGCAGGATATCGGCCTCCACGGCGCGCCTGGTCTTCCTGGCGACCATCTCGTCGGTCTCGCCGAAAACTTCGCGCCGCTCAGAGTGGCCCACGATGACCGCACCGGCCCCTACGTCGAGGAGCATAGGCGCAGATACCTCTCCTGTAAAGGCCCCCCAGTCCTCGTAGTAGAAGTTCTGCGCGCCTGCGATGACCGCAGAGTCCCCGGCCATCCTGTCCACCTCGCGCAAACAAGTAAAGGGGGCGCAGACGGCCACGTCTACCTCCTCCTCTGCATCGGCGGCGCGCGGCAAGAGGGCGGCCGTATACTCCTGGGCCTCCCTGACGGTCTTGTTCATCTTCCAGTTCGCGGCCATCATCGGGCGTCGGGCCATGATCTCCTCCCTGTTCTATTTGTCGGGCAGGACTGCTATGCCAGGCAGCTCCTTGCCTTCTACATACTCGAGCGAAGCCCCCCCGCCGGTCGAGATGTGGCTCATCCGGTCTTCGAGCCCAAGCTTGTTGACGGCGGCAACAGAGTCACCGCCGCCAACCACGCTCGTCGCCCCACTCTCGGCGACGGCCCTGGCCACGCCCTCAGTGCCCTTCGCGAAGGCGTCGAACTCGAAGACGCCCATAGGACCGTTCCAGAAAATAGTGCTAGCACCCGAGATGTGTTCCGAGAAGAGGTCCACGGTCTTTGGGCCTATGTCGAGGCCCATCTTGCCCGCCGGGATGCCGTCCACGGGAACCGTCTCTGACTCGGCGTCCTCCTCCATAGCTTCGGCGACCACAACATCCACGGGCAGAACCAGCCTGTCGCCGGCCTCCTCCATTAGGCGCTTCGCCTCCTCCAGGTAGTCGTCCTCGACGAGGGAGTTCCCGATCTCATATCCCTGGGCCTTGAAGAACGTGAAGCACATGGCGCCCCCGATGAGCAATGAGTCCGCGGTCCCTAGCAGGCTCTCTATAACGCCGAGCTTGTCCGAGACCTTTGCCCCCCCGAGGATGGCGCCGAAGGGGCGCTCGGGGTCTTTGAGAACCTTATCGAGGTAGTCGATCTCCTCTTCCATCAAGAGCCCAGCGGCCGCCGGCAGCCTCTCAGCCACTCCGACGGTCGTGGCGTGCGCCCTGTGGGCAGCGCCGAACGCGTCATTTACGTAAAGGTCGGCCAGGGCGGCGAGCTGATCTGCGAACTCAGGATCGTTACTGGTCTCGCCTGGATAGAACCTGGAGTTCTCGAGCAGCACTATGCCCCTTCCGTCCCAATCCTCGAGGGCCTCTTCAACCTCGGGGCCGACGGCGGCGTCGAGCTTCTTTACAGGTTCACCCAGCAACTCCTGGAGCCTCGCGGCGACCGGGTCCATGGCGTACTTCGGATCAGGCTCACCCTTGGGACGGCCGAGGTGGGAGATCAATATCGGACGAGCCCCTTCCTCGAGGAGGTACCTGATCGTCGGCAGCGCGCGCCGGATACGAGTGTCGTCTGTGACCTCACCATCCTTGACAGGGACGTTGAAGTCTACGCGCACCAGTACCCGTTTGTCCCGCACGTCTAGGTCTCTGACGCTCCGTTTGTTCATGGTGCCTCCTTCGTCGGCAGCATTTCAGCTCGTCAGCTTTCGAGTGCCAAGCCCTTGCTGACTGGCTGAAAGGCAGCGAAGCCGCCGTGCTGACAAGCGAAGGCCTTAAGGTCTGAGCGTGCTGACCAGCCGCCGCAGGCGGCGGGCTGACTTGCTCTTAGAGCTTGTCTCCCATGTATGCCGCCAGGTCGCACGTCCTGTTCGAGTAGCCCCACTCGTTGTCGTACCAACCGAGCACCTTGACGGTACCGCCGTTAGACATGGTGAGCTGCGAATCGAAGACGCACGAGGCTTTGTTGCCTATGATGTCGCTGGAGACCAGGGGGGCTTCCGCATACTCGAGGATGTCTGAGAGCTCTCCGTCGGCGGCCGACCGGAAGGCGGCGTTCACGTCATCGGCGGACGCTTCGCTGGAGATGCGGGCCACGAAGTCCGTTATGGAGCCGTCGGGAACGGGGACGCGCATAGACATCCCGTCGACCTTGCCCTGTAGCTCGGGGTAGATCACACCCGCAGTCCGAGCCGCGCCGGTGGAGGTCGGGACGATGTTGTTGGGTGCCGAGCGAGCGCGCCTCGGGTCCTTGTGGGCCGCGTCGAGGAGGCTCTGATCGTTGGTGTAGGCGTGCACGGTGGTCATGTAACCCGACTCGATGCCGAAGTTGTCCTGGATCACCTTGACCATCGGGATAATGCAGTTGGTCGTGCACGAGGCATTGGAGACGATCTCGTGGGCCTGGGGGTCATAATCCTCGTGATTAACCTTATAGACGAAGGTGGCGTCGACACCCTTGCCCGGGGCCGAGATGATGACCTTCTTCGCCCCGCCTTCGATGTGGGCCGCTGCCCCGTCGCGGCTTGTAAAGACACCCGTTGATTCGACCACTATATCGGCGCCGACGTCGCCCCAGGGTATCTGGGCCGGGTCCCGCTCCGCGAAGGTCTTGATCTCATGGTCGCCCACGTGCAGCACGTTGCCGTCGTAGGAGACGTCCTCGTGCCAGATTCCGTGGGTCGAGTCGTGCTTGAAAAGGTTCGCCAGACTATCGAAAGGCATCAGGTCGTTAGCCGCCACGACCTCGATGTCGCCGCGGTCCATCGCGGCTTTGGTGAACAGCATCCCGATCCGGCCGAAACCATTTACGCCTACTCTTACGGCCACTCTTCTCTCCTGTCTCTAGCTTGCCACAGGTTCTTATTCTGCCCGGAATGCCTGAAGATTATGCAGCACGCCGCCGAAGGGCGCAGCGTGCTTACACGCGGAAGCGTCAGCCGGAGCGTGCTGACATGCTAACGAGTCTCCTCAACCTGTGATTGGTCGCGCTCTTGGAGAGATTTCCGAGGTGGGCTAGATCGGCAAGGGAGGCGTCGGGGTACTCGAGCCGCAGCTCCAGCATCTCACGGAGCGCGGGTGATAGATGCTCGGGGTCGATGGCTCGAAAGGCCTTCTGCTGGCGGGCTGCGGCCGTCGCCGTGCGCCCGGCGTTGGCCGCGTCGAAGTTGGTGACGCGGTTCGCGTTGGCCTTGGCCTCGCCGAGAACGGCCCTTGCCTCGTACTCGAGGACCGCGTCGTTGAGGCGCATTTGGGCAAGGATGGTCGTTACGCCGTCGGCGCTCTTGGTGTAGGCGACCCACCGTCCGCGCCGGCGCACGATCTTCAACGGTGTGCGGGAGAAGTCTACGCACCGGCGAATGAAATCTCTCTCGCGATGCACGAACTCCAGGTGGTGGCCTCCACGACCGCCAGGCCGGTTCACAGAGCCGGCGCCCTGGAACGCGCCCCGCAGGTAACCGGCCCGCTCCGCCGCGGTACGAGCGGTGCGGGCGAACCTCAGCTCTTCCTTGGCCTGTATAGCTCCGTTGCCCGCCGTGCGCACCGCGTAACGGGTACGGCCGAAGCGGTCAGGGTTGATCGACGAGAGCCTGGACTCCATCCCGAACTCCGAGCGCCACAGGCGCACCACGGAGCGGGCGACGGCAGCGCTTGGGGTGCGTAGCGTAACGCCTTCCTCGTCCCAGACGCCGGAGGCGTCGACAAGACCGGCGAGCTCGGAGCGACCAACCCCTCGGGGGCCCGAAGCCGCGCTGGCGGCGAGCTGGCGACGCACCTCAGAGGCGAACGAGGGCAGCCTCGCCCACCTCCCTCGCCAACAGTGAGGGGTCGTGCCTGACACCCGCGCGGCTCTCCTTGGAGAGCAGGTACGTCTCCCTCACCCTCAAACCCATCTCGCGCAGGACTTCCGTGTCGACAGCGACCGGCGCGGCCTCCTCGGCCTCATAGCGGGCGAGGGTATCAGGAGGCAGGTCTCCAGAATGTACGAGCACGTCGGTAACCACGGGCCCGACGTGCTCCGTTATCGCCCGCACGTGGTCCGAGACCGTAAAGTCGCCCGTCTCTCCCTGCTGTGTCATCACGTTCGCGACGTAGAGAATGGGACCGGCGAAATCCGCCAGGGCCTCCCTCACCCCGCCGCCGAGCAGAGCCGGGATGGTGCTGGTGAACAGGCTCCCAGGAGCAAGCACGAGCATGTCGGCGGCTTCTATCGACTCGATGACCCCGGGAGGCGCAGGAATCCCTGCCGGCTCGACAGAGACCTCAGAGACCTGCTTTCCGACCTCGTGGACCACAGACTCGCCGCGCGTTACGGTCCCATCGGCGTAGCGGACGACGAGCGTCAGGCTCTCCGTCGCCGCTGGGAGGACTCGGCCTTTGATCCTCAAGAATCGGGCCGCCTGCTCAACACCCTCACAGAACCCGCCGGCCATGTCAGCGAGCGCTGCGATAATGATGTTGCCCACGCTGTG
>DASTKM010000328.1:0-10171 GCA_035715885.1 Rubrobacter sp. | reverse complement strand
ATAGTCAATGAAGATCTTCCCGACGATGAGCCGGTGGCCTACGCGTTTATCAACAATCTCAGGCTCAACCAGGACGAGCTCATCTCACTGGAGAACGAAATCACCGCGGCTGGCGATAACCCGGCCAAGGGCGTCCAGTCGTGGCTCGAGGAGAATCGCGACGTGGTGCAACCCGCGATCGACGCGGCCAAGCAAGCGCAGTAACCTCGAATCCCCGGCCTAAAGCCGCGGGATCTTCGCGGCCGGAGCGCGAACGTGCGCTCCGGCCGCGAATCGCTGTTTGACCAGAGCATTCGCCTATCCTGCGCACATAACGGACGAATTTCTTCCCGGCGATACAAAACATTAAATCTATGTGCTACGCTGCGGTAGTGGCAGAGCGCGGCGGCCCCGATCGGCGGACGATGAGTTTCGGTCCAGGATCGAGGTTACTCCTTTTTCCTGAACGTCGCGCCCGTTTCGTACCTTTTCACACTACTGCGGAGGTAGAGCATTGACGGCTACGGTCGTCCTCGGGCTGGCCTGGGGAGATGAGGGCAAGGGCAGGGTGTGCGACGCCCTCGCGTCTGATGTTGACTACGTCTCGCGTTACTCGGGCGGCAACAATGCTGGTCACACCGTCCGTGTCGGCGAGGAGGAGTTCAAGCTCCACCTCGTGCCTTCTGGCATCGTGCGCGAGGGCGTGGTCTGCACCATAGGCAACGGGGTCGTGGTCGACCCCGAGGTGCTTGTCGAGGAGGTCGAGGCCCTCGAGGAGCGGGGCCTTGGGGTAAGGGACCGTCTCAAAGTTGATGGGCGGGCGCATCTGATCATGCCCTACCACATCGCGCTCGACTCGCACCGCGAGATCGCGCTCGGCGACGCCAGGATAGGGACGACGAACCGCGGCATAGGCCCTGCCTACGAGGACAAGGTCGCTCGCTACGGTATTCGTGTTCAGGATATCTTCGACGAAGGCATCTTGAAGACCAAGCTCAAGGCGGCCCTCAGGGAGAAGAACGCGATCTTCGAGAACGTCTACGGCGAGGAGCACTACGAGGTCGCCGACGTCGCCTCCTGGCTGCTTTCGTTCAGGGAGTTTATCGGGCCGATGGTGGCTGACACCGGCACGCTATTGCGTGAGGCGCTGGACAACAGGGAGCGTGTCCTGCTGGAAGGGGGACAGGCGACGCTCCTGGACAACGATCACGGGACCTATCCCTTCGTCACATCATCCAACCCCACGGTCGGAGGTGCGATCGTCGGTTCCGGCATCTCCGCGCGCCATCTAGAGTACGTCGTCGGTGTCACCAAGGCATACACGACGCGGGTCGGTGACGGGCCGATGCCGACGGAGCTCTTCGACGAGACGGGCGAGACCATAAGGAACGTGGGGCGCGAGTACGGTACGACCACGGGCCGGAGCAGGAGGGTGGGGTGGCTCGATCTGCCAGCCGTCAAGTGGGCGGCGTCGCTGAACGGCATCACCCACGTCGCCATCACGCTACTCGACGTGCTCTCCGCTGTCGATGAGATAAACATCTGCGTCGGCTACGAGATCGACGGCCAACGTGTGGAAGGCTACCCGATGCACCAGACCGACCTGCACCACGCCAGGCCCGTCTACAAGTCGCTCCCCTGCTGGGGCGAGGACATCACCTGGTGCAGGATGAGGGGGGACCTTCCCAGGGCGGCGCAGGACTTCGTCGGTTTTGTGGAGGCCGAAGTCGGGGCTCCTGTGTGCATGATCAGCGTCGGACCGGAGCGGGATCAGGCGATCGTCGAGAGGATCGGGATCTAGGGTCGTGAGGCCATGAAGGTGCTTGTGGTAGGGAGCGGCGGGCGCGAGCACGCGCTGGTCGAGACCCTGGCTGCCAGCCCCCTTGAGCCCGAGATGTACGCGGCCCCCGGCAACGTCGGCATCTCACGCATCGCCGAGACGGTAGACATACCTGTAGACGACCTGGTCTCCCTTAGAGACTACGCTGCCAACAATGAGATCGACCTGACCGTCGTCGGTCCCGAAACCCCCTTGATAGGGGGCATCTCCGAGGCGTTCTGGGAAGCCGGCCTGAAGGTCTTCGGTCCTTCGCGGGCCGCGGCCCGCATAGAGGGCTCCAAGGTCTTCGCCAAGGAGCTCATGCGCCACGCTGGCGTACCAACGGCCCGCTTCGAGGCGTTCGACCGCGAAGCGGCGGCACTAGCTTACCTGCGCACGCACCACGATTACCCCATCGTCGTGAAGGCCGACGGGGCCGCGGCTGGGAAGGGCGTAACCGTGGCCCATACACAGGACGATGCCGAGGAGGCCGTGAGAGCCTCCTTCGCCGGCAAGTTCGGTGCCGCAGGGGAGAGGATCGTTATCGAGGAGTGCCTCGAAGGGAGAGAGGCCTCGGTCTTCGTAGTTACTGATGGGCACGAGATCCTGCCTTTCCTACCGGCCCAGGACTACAAGCGCGTCAACGATGGTGACGAAGGGCCTAACACAGGGGGGATGGGATCCTACTCTCCAATCATGTGGATGGAGCCGACAACGTACGCGACAATACTGGAAGACATCATACGCCCCACTATCCACCAGCTTGCCCTGATCGGGGCTCCTTACACGGGCCTCCTCTACGCGGGCGTGATGGTCACGGAGACAGGCCCGAAGGCGCTCGAGTTCAACTGCCGCTTCGGAGATCCGGAGACGCAGGTAATACTGCCGAGGTTGGGTTCCGACCTCCTCGAACTGATGCTGGCGGCGGGCAACGAGGACCTCGCCGGGCGCGAGATCGTCTGGTCCGCGGACAAGGCGGTCTGTGTGGTTCTGGCCTCGGAAGGCTACCCCGAGTCATCGTCGTTGGGGGATGAGATCTCCGGTCTGGAGAACATCCCCGCCGGGGTCTACGTCTACCACGCGGCCACTGAAGAGCGCGAAGGTCGCTTCTACACCGCCGGCGGCAGGGTCTTGAACGTCGTCGGAACCGGGCCGACCATTATCGAAGCGCGGGCCCGCGCCTACGCCGCGGTCGAGCAGATCCACTTCGAAGGCATGCACTACCGTACGGATATAGCCCTGGAGGCGATAGAGCTGGAGGACCTTTGAGCCCGAGAGTAGGAATCCTGGTCGGAAGCGAATCGGATCTCCCCATCCTCGAAAAGTGCACGGCCCGGCTCGATGGCTACGGTATCGAGTACGAACTCGAGGTTCGCTCGGCCCACCGTAACCCGGAAGGCGTCTCCGAGTACGCGGGCACGGCCAGCGAGCGCGGCCTGAAGGTGATAATCTGCGCCGCCGGCATGGCCGCTCACCTGGCCGGGGCCGTGGCAGCACGCACCAACCTGCCCGTTATCGGGATACCCGTTGCCTCAGGCACCCTGAATGGCTTCGACGCCCTCCTCTCCACCGTCCAGATGCCCTCGGGCGTTCCGGTTGCCACGGTGGCCGTCAATGGCGCCGCCAACGCCGGCGTGCTCGCAGCCCAGATCCTCGCGCTCTCCGATCCCGAGCTCGCCGAAAAGTTAGAGAGGTAGGCTTGATCGAGACGCCGCAAAGAGAGCGGGTCAGTATCGAGTGATCGAACGCTACACACTGCCGGAGATCGGTGCGGTCTGGACCGAAGAGGCGAAGTACCGCGCCTGGCTGAAGGTGGAGCTTGCGGTCAGCCGGGCGAGGGCGCAGCTTGGGGAGATTCCGGCGGAAGAAGTGGAGGAACTGGCAGAGAAGGCGGACTTCACGGTCGGGCGCATCCAGGAGATAGAGCAAGAGACCAATCACGACGTAATAGCGTTCGTGACCAACGTCGCCGAATACGCCGGGGACGTCGCCCGTCACTTCCACTTCGGCCTGACGAGTTCTGATATCCTCGACACGGCGGGAGCCCTGCAGCTAAGGGAGGCCCTGGATCTCATCCTCGACGAAGCGAGAACCTTGACGTTGCTTCTGGCCAAGATGGCGCTGGAACATCGCGACACGGTGATGGTCGGGCGCACGCACGGGGTTCACGCCGAGCCGACGGTGCTGGGACACAAGCTCGCCGTGTGGGCTTTCGAAATGGAGAGGAACCTGGATCGACTCTCCCATGCGCGGGAGGTCGCTGCTGTGGGTAAGATCTCCGGCGCCGTAGGTACCTACGCGAACGTCGACCCCAAGGTCGAGGCGATCACCTGCCAGGAGCTCGGTCTTTCCTCGTCACCGGCCTCGACCCAGGTCGTGCAGCGTGACAGGCACGCTGAAGTTCTCTCCACACTCGCCATCCTCGGTTCCACGGTGGAGAAGATAGCGTTGGAGATCAGGGGCGCCCAGCGTACTGAGGTCCGCGAGCTGGCTGAGCCGTTCGGACGCGGGCAGAAGGGTTCCTCGGCGATGCCCCACAAGAGGAACCCGATCCTGGCCGAGCGCCTGTGCGGCATGGCCAGGCTGTTGCGCGCGAACGCTACGGTCGGCTTCGAGAACAACGCCCTCTGGCAAGAGCGGGACATCTCCCACTCCTCGGCTGAACGCGTCGTACTCCCCGACTCCACGATCCTGGCCTTCTACATGCTACGCACCACGATTCGCATATTGCGTGGCCTCGAAGTGCACAAAGACCGGATGCTCGAGAACCTGAACAGCGGAGGAGGTATCGTCTTCTCGGGCCGCGTCCTGCTCGCGCTCGTGGAGAGCGGCATGAACCGTGATGACGCATACCGTGTGGTCCAGGATGCCGCGATGCGGGCCTGGCAGGGTGGGGACGGCTTCAGGGAGTTGCTGAGCATGGACGACGACGTTGGCGAACGGTTGGGCGATGAACTGGATACGCTCTTCGACCCCGCATACGCGCTGCGCAACCTTGGCGCGGTCTTTGGACGGGTGGATGAGCTGAATAGGAGGCTGGAGAATGACTGAAGAATTACTCTACGAAGGAAAGGCCAAGAAGGTCTTTACGACGGATGATAAGGATGTGCTGCTGCACCGCTACAAGGACGAAGCGACGGCGTTCAACGCCCAGAAGCGCGGCTCCTGGAAGGACAAGGGCAAGACCAACGCAACCATGAGCGCTGCTATTTTCGCCTACCTCGAGACACATGGCGTCCCAACCCACTTCGTAGAACAGGTCGACGACACGACTATCAAGACCAAGAAGCTCGACATGCTGCCGGTAGAGATAGTGGTCCGCAACGTCGCAGCGGGTTCACTCTCGCGGCTGCTCGGCTTCGAGGAGGGGAGGAAGCTCAAGGCCCCGTTAGTGGAGCTGTGCTACAAGGACGACGATCTCGGAGACCCCTTGCTGAACTGGTACCACTTCAGGGAACTCGGCGTCTCCGACGAGGACCTGGAGTTCTGTGAGGAGCTGGGCCTCAAGGTCAACGAGGTCCTCGCGCCCTTCTTCGACGAGCGCGGCATAATCCTCGTCGACTTCAAGATTGAGGCCGGCCGGGATGCCGAGGGCAACCTCATGCTTGCGGATGAGATCTCCCCCGACACCTGCCGTTTCTGGGACAAAGAGACGGGCGAGAAGCTGGACAAGGACCGTTTCCGGAACGACCTGGGAGGGGTCGAGGAGGCCTACGCCGAGATGCTTCGAAGGGTCACGGAGATCACACAGCGAGGTGCCGTAGATTGAAAATCCGGGTCCTCGTCCGCCCGAAGGCCGGTATCCTCGACCCGCAGGGCGAGGCGGTGAAGAACGCTCTTCCCGCTCTTGGTTTCGCAGGGGTCAGAACCGTTCACGTCGGGAGGCTCGTCGAGATGGAGGTCGAGGGTTCGGACGAGGTCGACGCTATGTGCCGCAGGCTCCTCTCTAACCCGACTATAGAAGAGTACGAGTGGGAGGTCGTGGGGTGAGGATTGGCGTTACGGTCTTCCCCGGGTCCAACTGCGACAGGGACGCGCTCTACGGTGTGGAGCGGATGGGCGCCGAGGCGGTCGAGTTGTGGCACGCGGACGCGGACCTCAAGGGTGTCGACGCCGTGATCGTTCCCGGCGGCTTCTCCTACGGCGACTACCTCAGACCCGGCGCAATCGCCCGCTTTGCGAACGTCATGGGGCCACTGGAAGAGTTCGCGAAGAGCGGAGGCCCTGTACTCGGTGTCTGTAACGGTTTCCAGGTCCTGACCGAGGCCCACCTTCTGCCAGGTGCTTTGCTCCGCAATACGCACATGCGCTTTGTCTGCGACCGTGTCCGTGTCCGCGTCGAATCCGTAGACACGCCCTGGACTGCGGGCTGTGATCCCGGCGAGGAGCTTACCCTGCCGGTTGCCCACAACGAGGGAAACTACTTCGCCGATCCGGCGACGCTCGCGGAGCTGGAGGAAGAAGGGCGTGTCGTGCTGCGATACCTCGAGAACCCGAACGGGTCGGCGAACGACATCGCGGGCGTCTGCAACGAGGACCGCAACGTCGTCGGCATCATGCCGCATCCCGAGAGGGTCTCCGACCCCGCCCTCGGCTCCGACGAGGGATTGAGGATACTGCTTTCCGTGCTGGTGGGGGCAGGGGTCTGAATATCCAGGAGACATACACCTCCTTGGGGCTCTCGGACTTCGAGTACGACCGTATCCTGGAGCTGATGGGACGGGCACCCAACTTCCTGGAGCTCTCGCTGTTCTCCGTAATGTGGAGCGAACACTGCGGCTACAAGAACTCGCGCCCGCTCCTCGGCCGCTTCCCGAACGAGGGGACGCATGTGTTGCAGGGGCCAGGGGAGAACGCCGGCGTGGTCGAGGTGGGAGATGGGTGGGCGCTCGCGTTCAAGATGGAGAGCCACAACCATCCTTCAGCCGTGGAGCCTTACGAGGGGGCCGCGACGGGTGTAGGTGGGATCATCCGCGACATCCTGGCCATGGGCGCGCGGCCAGTTGCTCTGCTCGACTCGCTGCGGTTCGGGCCCCTGGAGGAGGAGCGCAACCGTTACCTCTTTCGGGAGGTCGTGCGTGGTATCGGAGGGTACGGGAACGCCGTCGGGGTGCCGACGGTCGGCGGGGAGGTCGAGTTCGGGAGGGCATACTCAGGTAACCCGCTGGTCAACGCGATGTGCATAGGCCTGATCCGGGTCGAGGAGCTCGTCCGTTCGAGCGCTACCGGTATAGGCAACCTCGTCGTATTGCTAGGGTCGAAGACCGGGCGGGACGGTATACACGGGGCCACCTTCGCCTCGGACGAGCTCACCGACGGTTCCGAGTCGAAGAGATCCAGCGTGCAGGTCGGCGACCCCTTCTGCGAGAAGATGCTTATCGAATGTTGCCTGAAGCTGCTTGATGAGATGCTGCTGGTCTCTTTGCAGGACCTCGGCGCCGCCGGCATCACATCTTCCGCCTCCGAGATGGCCGCGAAGGGCGGGGTCGGCATCGAGATCGAGACTGACAGGGTGCCCCTGCGCGAGAGCGGGATGGAGCCTACGGAGGTCATGATCTCCGAGTCCCAGGAGCGGATGCTCGCCGTTGTGGAGCCCGAAAAGGTCGATGAGGTTCTGAGGATCGCCGAACGCTACGAGCTCGTCGGGGCGGTGGTAGGCCGCGTCGCCGAGCACGGCGACCTGCGCGTGATCCACGACGGGGAGGTAGTCGGCACCGTCCCCGCCGAACACCTGGCCGACGCTCCCGTCTACGAGCGCGACGTGGTGCGACCGCGATACCTGGACGAAGTACCTGAACTCGACCTGGACGAGATTCCCGAGCCGGAAGATTACAACGCCGTGCTCTTGCAGATGCTGGGGCATCCGAACCTCCGCTCGCGCCGTCCCATCTTCACCCAGTACGACCACCAGGTAGGCACGGATACCGTGGTCTTGCCCGGCGCTGATGCGGCGGTGATGCGGATAAAGGGCACGGATCTCGGCTTCGCCGCTGCTACGGACGGCAGAGGCCGCCACTGCTATCTCGACCCGAGGGGCGGCGGGGCCGCAACGGTCGCCGAAGCCTACCGGAACCTCTCGTGTGTAGGGGCGGAGCCTGTCGCCGTTACCGACTGCCTCAACTTCGGCAGCCCCGAGAAGCCTGACGGCTACTTCCAGCTCGCCGAGTGTATAGAGGGGATGTCCGAGGCATGCGAGGTCTTCGGGACGCCGGTCGTAAGCGGCAACGTCAGCCTCTACAACGAAACCGATCGGGGCGCCATCTACCCGACCCCCACCGTCGGGATGGTCGGTGTCTTGGAGGACGTAGATCGACACGCTTCGCCAGGCTTCCAGCGCGAGGGGGATCTGGTGGTGGTGATCGGGGACGGATCTCCGGTCTCTCTCGAGGGCTCTGAGTACCTGGAGATAGTCCACGCTCGTGTCTCGGGTAGGCCACCGCAGCCTGATCTCGGCGCCGGAAAGGCGATCGCAGACCTGGTGCGCGAAATGGTCCGGTCCGGGCTCGTCGACACGGCGCACGACATATCCGGCGGCGGGGAGATCGTTGCGGTCGCTGAAATGGCGCTGGCCGGCGGCCTTGGCGTGGTGTACGAGGAGGGCGAGCTCCAACGTATGACAGCCGGCCGGGGTGGAGGAAGAGCGGATGTTGCCTTGTTCGGAGAAGGGAGCGGCGCGTTCGTCGTCGCGGTTCCAGAAGAACGCCGGGACGAACTGCAGGATGCTCTGGTCGGGTTCGCTTACGATGTCGTCGGGACGACCCGCGGAGACAGGTTGGAGATAGGCGATCTTATAGACATAGAGCTGTCGGATCTCGAAGAGGCTTACGAGCGCGACCTCTTCGAGGTGCATGCGCCGGAGGGCGGACTCATTGGATAGCATAGAGAAGGGAGGCCCAGACGGTGGGCTCGCTTGACGTAGACTACAGGGATACGGACGGCAAGCCGAAGGAGGCTTGCGGCGTCTTCGGGCTCTACTCCCGAGAGCTTTCGGGGGAGCTGGCCCAGCGCACGTACTTCGGGCTCTACGCCCTCCAGCACAGGGGCCAGGAGTCGGCCGGCATAGCCGTCTCCGACGGTGAGCGCACGACCGCGATGCGCGACATGGGCCTCGTCTCGCAAGTCTTCGACGGACCACGCCTCGCAGCTCTCGAGGCCGGACACCTGGCCCTCGGCCACGTCCGCTACTCGACGACCGGCTCCGCTTCCTGGGAGAATGCCCAGCCGGAGTTCGGCGGGCGCGGCGACGTAAACGTGGCCGTGGCCCACAACGGCAACCTCGTAAACGCAGGGAAGTTGCGGGATGACCTGGCCGAGGACGGCTTCAGGTTCTACTCTACCTCGGACACGACCTACATCGCGGCTGCGGCCGTGAGGGAGCTGGAGCGGGGGCTCTCGGTCGGGGAGGCGGTCAGGGGGGCGATGCGTCGATTCGAAGGAGCTTACTCTGTGGCCATGATCTTCCGTGATAAGCTCGTCGCTTTCCGCGACCCTCACGGCTTCCGACCCCTCTGCATCGGCGAGGTCGAGGGTGGCTACGCGGTCTCCAGCGAGACCTGCGGCCTGGACATCATCGGCGCCAGGTTCCTGCGCGACGTGGAGCCCGGCGAGGTCGTGGTCATCGACGACGAGGGCCTGACGAGTTACAGGGTCGAGACCCCGCGCCGTGCACTGTGCGTCTTCGAGTACGTGTACTTCGCCCGTCCGGACTCGCGCTTCGACGGACGCGAGGTCGCCGGCTCCAGGCACAGGATGGGTGAGTTACTCGCCGAGGAGGCGCCGGCTGAGGCCGACGTGGTCATCCCCGTCCCCGATTCGGGGATGATGGCGGCGATCGGCTACTCGCAGCGGAGCGGCATCCCTTACGCGGAAGGCCTCATAAAGAACCGCTACGTCGGGAGGACTTTCATCCAGCCGACCGACGGTATGCGCCAGCTCGGCATAAGGCTCAAGCTCAACCCGCTGCCGAGCGTGATCGAAGGCAACAGGGTGGTCGTCGTAGACGACTCCATCGTACGTGGCAACACCAGCCGCAAGCTGGTCGAGCTGCTCTTCGAAGCAGGTGCAGCCGAGGTCCACTTCAGGGTCTCTTCGCCCCCGGTCAAGGGCCCCTGCTACTACGGTATCGACATGGATAGCCCTGACCAACTGGTAGGAGCGAACCTGACGGTGGAGGAGATCCGGGCCCAGATCGGGGCCACCACCCTCGCCTACCTCTCTACTGATGCGATGGTGGCAGCCACGCAACAGAGGAAGGACCGCCTCTGCCGCGCCTGCTTCGACGGCGACTACCCGACGACTGGCACGGCGAGCAAGTTCGCCCTGGAGAACCGGACCCAATACGCTGCCAGCAAGGGCGGATGAATTGCACATCCG
>DASTKM010000327.1:0-35731 GCA_035715885.1 Rubrobacter sp. | reverse complement strand
GTAGTCCGCTCTATGGCGTCGTATGCCCGGCGGAGCTTGTCCTCCCACTCCCCAAGGCTGCCAGGAGCCGCATCGGCCTCGTCGCGCATCTGGTGAAGCCGCTCGGCGAGCCTTACGTAGCCCTCGTAATGCTCAAGGTATCTGTCGTAGCACTTCTGGAAGAACTTGGCCGGTGAGTTGTTCCAGCCGCGTCCGGGCACATCGTCGTCAGGGTGAGGCACCTGAACTCCAAGCCGCGGCGCATTGTCTTTGGGCCGCGCCGGCGCTGGGTCCGGCTTCGGTGTCCGCTCCCGCCTCTGCTCTTCATCTTCTACTTCAGAGGAGCTGCCCGTATACGGCGTTTCCTGGACGCGCTGGTTCAACCCTTCAGACCGCCGGCTGCCAGTGGATTCTTCGCCCTGCTGCCGTCCACGAGGATTTCCGACCATCTCGGGGGCCTTCTCGCGTCGCTCCGCTTCCCGCTCCAAAGCCTGGCCCTGCCGCTGCACGAGGTTGAGCAGGAACGCTTCCCCTTCTCGCAGGAGCTCCAGGCGTCTCTCGGTCAGGTCGACGTAGCGGCGTGCGGTCTGCAAGAATAGGACAGCTATAGTGAGAATCGCCACGCCTGTAGCAAGTACGGCCCCGATGCCGACATACATCAACGTTGCGTTCATCCCTCTTATCTGCCTCCCAACGATGCCCGATCCAGGGTCGAGGCTCCTGCCCAGGAGAGTATTAAATCCTACGAGCCATGAAATCGCAACCGGCCCTGCCTGAAGCGCCCTTCTTGTAGGGTTTCGCGTCCCGCAGCTAGAATCGCGTCTGGGCGCATTCCCGGTTTACGTGTCGGAGGCCCGAACCCTTCCAGACGCGCGATCTGTGGTCATAGGCTCTGGCCGTGCCGGCACAGAGAACGGTGCCCCGGTCCTCGTTCGCGAATAAGGGTACTATGTCCCCACTGACAATCGGAAAGGGGATCGGCCGTGGCCTACTTCGAAGGACAGCTCAAGCGCGCGAGTACGGAAGCCGGAGAGGAGCATACGGGGTATGTTCTGGAGACGGAGATAGACATGTCGGCCGTACAGGATGCTGATGAGCTCATAGGGGACCAGATAGCCGTAACCGGGGACGTGGAGATCGTGGACTTCCCCGAGAGGGGTAAGATCCTGATCTTCAGAGCGACCTCGGTTGCGGTCCTGGAAGAGGATGAAGAAGACGAGGAGATGCCTACTGCCTGAAGCGCTGTGCGAAAGAACTGACCCTCCGCACAGAAAAGGCACAGGTCTCGGGCCACAGGATTTCTCACAGAAGCAGATTTGGTAAGAGCGAGCGATGTGTAACCCCTTGATGTTTCAACCGATACATAATCAGCCGGACCGGGAACCACGGCTCCCGCTCTAATCTCGCTCTATGCGTGGTAAGAGCCGCCCGGTGCGCTTCATGTAGCTTCAGTACTCGTCTCCGAACTTCTCGATCAGCTTCTCCTCCTCTTTGGGCAGCCGGATCAAAAGCGCGCCTGATTGGCACGTCTCAAGATACCTGTGGCCTGATGCCTCCCACTCAAGTAGGACCTGGGTCGAGCTGGCTCCTTACCTCGACTCCTTGACTGAGGTGTTCGATCTCACCTTCGAACACCTCCACGGTGCCCCGTCGGGTAACGAGCAATAGAGCGCCCTCTGCAGTCAGGTCCACAGCCCTGCCTTCGATGGTCTCGCCCAGACGGAGAATACGCACCCTCTCCCCAAGGGTACAGTTCACGTTACGCCAATCCTCGAGTACGGCGCCGAAGTCCTCGATCCTGCCGAGCTCGGTCTCGAGGTTCGAAAGTAGAGCGCGGAGCAGGTCTAGTAGGTTCACGTCACGGCCCAACTCGTAACGGATCGTGGTGACCTCGCGGTCAGGGACCGCGAGCTCGGCCGGGTCGAAATTGGCATTCATCCCCACCCCGAGGATGACGTAGTCGAGGTACCTCTCACTTGCCGGTCCTGTGACGTTCCCCGCGCTCGACTCGGCGAGGATACCGCAGATCTTCTTTCCGTGAGCGAGCAGGTCGTTGGGCCACTTGATGCGTGCTTCTACCCCAACCTCCCACAATGCCTTCGCAACTCCTACAGACGCGGTCTGGGTGATGCGAGAAGCGAGACTCGCAGCGAATTCGGGACGCAGCACAAGTGAGATCCATAACCCACCCATCGGAGATCCCCAGGGGCGTCCGAGCCGGCCTCGTCCCCCGGTCTGGATCTCCGCGACGATGAGCGTTCCGTGAGGTGTTCCAGCATGGGCAAGCTCGCGGGCGCGCTCCTGGGTCGAGCCCAACGCCCCATGAACCTCGACGACCCGGGCAAGCGGACTTCTCAAGGCCTCGATGTATCCCCGCTCTAGAGGCTCAACCAATGCCCAACTCCTCGAGCGTCGCCATCTCCGCGAGCATCCGGGCCGCTGCTTGCACGAGCGGCACGGCGAGCAGGCCTCCTGTCCCTTCGCCGAGACGCATGTCCAGGTCGAGGAGTGGTTCCAGTTTCAGAGACTCCAGGACGATTCGAGCCCCTGGCTCGGCAGAGCGGTGGCCCGCGATTACGTATCCCGCCGAGTGCGGAGCGATGGCGCAGGCCACGAGCGCGGCGGAGTCCGAGACTACGCCGTCGAGTATGACGGGGATGCCGTAGATGGCGCCGGTCAGGATCACTCCGACGATGGCAGCGTGCTCCAGACCACCGATCTGCGCAAGAACCCCAAGTGGGTCTTCGGGGTCTGGCGAGTGCAACTCCAGTGCCTCTTCTACCACGTTGACCTTGAGCTTCAGAGTCTGATCGTCGATGCCCGTGCCCCGGCCCGTGGTCTCCTCGGGCGGGCTTCCCGCGAAAGCGGAGATGAGGCAAGCAGCCGGCGTGGTGTTCCCGATGCCCATGTCGCCCGTAACCAGGAGATCCACCCCACCGCTCTCGACGAGTTCCTCCGCGACTCCCGCCCCCGCCATCACAGCCCGCGCTGCCTCCTCGCGGCTCATCGCAGGCCCGCGACTCAGGTCGCCTGTCCCGCGTCGCACCTTCGCGGCTCGCAGCAGAGGGTGTCTCTCCAACTCCCCGGCGACCCCGACGTCGAGAACGCTCACTCTCGCCCCCACCGTCTTCGCGATGGCGTTTACCGCCGCCCCTCCTGCGCAGAAGTTACTCACCATCGCCGCCGTAACCTCCCGCGGCCAGGGCGAGACACCGCGGTCGAGTACGCCGTGGTCGCCGGCACAGACAACTACGGCAGGGCTCTCAGGTACGGGCGGCGGGCAATCACCTGCCATCCCAGCGAGCCGCGCGCCGAGTTCCTCCAGCACTCCCAGGCTAGAGGGCGGTTTGGTAAGCCCGAGGTGTCGGTTTCGCGCTTCTTCGGCTGCGGTCTCGTCGGGCGGTAGTATCTCCCCAGCGAGCTCCAGTAGGCGGTCTTCGAGGGCCACGGCTAGTGATGGTGGCCATGCTGGTGGCGCCCGGGTTCATCAGGGTGGTAGTGGGGCGTTGCCGGGGCGCCGACCTTCTCCTCGAAGCCAGGCAGGGCGACGCGGTGGACGCACACGTCGCAGTTCATGCGGATGTCCCCTTCCACGGCCTCTGTATAACGCTCGACCACAAGGTCAGCCACCAGCTCGTCAGGCCCGAAGTACCCTGCGTAGCGCAACTCGACGCCGGGGTTCGCCAGGGCGAATGCTTCGCCCTGCCCGCGGATACGTTGCTCGAGGACGCCGGTAAAGAGGAAGTAGGAGAAGACCACGACGTGCCTGGCGCCGAGTTTGAGGCAGCGATCCAGCCCTTCCGCAACGTCGGGCTGCGTCATGCTGACGTAAGCACTCTCGACTACGGGGTAAGGGCGTCCCTCGTAGAACAGGCGGGCTATCTTGGAGAGGTCCGAGTTGGCGTCGGGATCGGAGGAGCCGCGCCCCACGACGAGAACCGCTGTCTCACCCTTCTCCTCCTCGAGGACGACGGTGGAGATCCTCTCGTCCATCAGTTCGAGAAGCTCGGGCCTTATACCGAGGGCGCGACCGTAGTTGAAGCTCATTTCGGGGTGGCCCATCTTCTCGCGCACCAGTGTCGCTGGGATGTCGTCCTTGGCGTGACCTGCGGCCAGGAGCATCAGCGGGACGGCGGCGGCGTTCCTTGCCCCCCTGTCGGCGAGCCGGTCCACGCACTCCGAGATTGGTGGGCGCGAGAGCTCGATAAAGCCTCCCTCGACCGTCAGGGATGGGTTTCGCCTGCGCACCAGGTCGACCAGGTCGTGGAACTCGGCTGCCCCGCGTGAGTCGCGGCTGCCGTGGCCTACGATCAGCAGCGCCGGGGCGTCTCCGTAGGTTTCCCTTATTTCGATACCTACAGGTCGCCTCATATTATTTCTCCTCGTAATAGATGAGAGCGTTCACAGCCGCTGCTGCGACCGCAGAACCGCCTTTCGGTCCCCTGTTCGCGACGGCAGGCAGACCGCTGGCTACGAGCTCCTCCTTCGACTCGGCGGCCCCGACGAAGCCGACGGGAAGACCGATCACGAGATCGGGATCAACGTCGAGCCCGAGCAGCTCGAAGAGCGCCGTAGGCGCATTCCCGACGATCCAGACGGCTCCTTTGCCGACCTCCTCCGCAGCGACCCTGAAGCCCGCCGCCGAACGCGTTATGCCAAGCTGTTCGGATAGGTCTTTGGCGCGGGGGTCGGAGATCAAGCACAGCGTCTGGCGGCCTGTGATCCCGGCCGCCACCATCCCCACGTCTGTAACGACGGGTCCGTCTCGCCGCAGCGCTGAGATTCCCCTTTCCAGGGCTGTCTCGTCGAGGACGAGGTTCTCTGCGTAGTCCAGATCCGCCGAGGCATGGATGACCCGTTCCGCGACGGCGCGAGAGAGGGGTCCCAGGTACGAGAGATCGACCATCCCGCGCAGGATGCGGTAGCTCTCCGTCTCTATTGGATGGACGTGCCTCATTCGGCCTCCAGCAATACCTCGATGCACGCCGAGACCGGACAGATCTCGGCGCATTCGGCGCATCCCGAACAGCGGTCTTCGAGGACGAGGAGGGGCGCACCATAGTCCCTGGGAGCAGGAAGGATCGCCTTCTCCGGGCAGGTCTTTATGCACGCTCCGCAACCGGCGCAGGCTTCTGTCACGGCGAAGACTGCCTTCATGATAGGTAACCCCGTGGGGTAACCATGCGGCCGGCGACTACCCTGGTCTGGGAGCTTCCGACGAGGACGATGGTCAGCATGTCCACATCTTCCTGACGCAGAGAAGCGAGGTCGGTGAGGATGACCCGCTGTGTCTGGCGGTAGGCGTCCTTTACTATGCCGACCGGCGTATCAGGTGGACGGTGCTCGAGCAGGATCTCCTTTACCTTTCCGAGCTGCCAGTCGCGGCCCTTCGAGCGTGGGTTGTAGAGCGAGACCACGAAGTCTCCCTCGGCCGCAGCCCTGACCCTGGATTGGATCACCCCCCAGGGCGTCAGCAGGTCGGAGAGGCTCACCGAACAGTGATCGTGCCCGAGCGGCGATCCGAGCAGCGAAGCCGCCGCCTGCGCCGCTGTTACCCCAGGTACTACCACGACGTCAACGTCCTCGTCGGCGAGCTCGAGCCCCGGAGACGCCATCGCATAGATACCCACGTCACCACTAGACACCAGCGCCACGCTGCCGCCCGCGCGGGCCTCGGCTAGCGCGAGCTCCGCCCGCTCCACCTCATTGCCGAGCGGAGGCGTGAGCACCCGCGTCCCAGGTCGCAGCAGATGCCTGATGCGGTCAACGTACTGGTCCAGTCCCACGACAAACTCAGAAGAGACGAGTGCCTCGCGGGCTAGCGGTGGAATAAGCGTATCCTCTCCAGGTCCCAGGCTGACCAGCGCGAGCCTCCCCCGCACGGGCAGCCGCCCGATAGCGACCGTGGCGTTCGCCGATTTCTGCTTCTCGAGTACCAACTCCGCGCCGGAGGACACCACCGCGGCCTCCGCGACGCTCGGCGTCCCGACCGCGTCTCGCACCAGCTCCGACGGGTTGGGCGCCTCGACCACAGAGAGCGCTTCGGCCGGATGGAAGTGGATCGGCACGTCCAGCTTCTCCGCGGCTTGCAGCATTCCAGCCTCGTCGCGCTTCACGTCGATGCTGGCGAGGGCCGCGACGCTCTTCTCGGTCAATTCAGCTTGCGCCAGGGAGCGAAGGAGCAGTTCGAGTATCTCTTCCGCGTCCACTCCCCTGCTGCAACCCACGCCAGCGACGAGCGAAGGCGGCCGGAAGACCACAGCAGGACGGGGCGTCTCCAGGAGCCTATCGGAGATGAGGATCAGCGGCGCCTCCCATTCGTCTTTCCTTCCGACGTTCTCCGGTAGGGGTCCGAGCGGCCAACGCCTGTCTGTGACGAAGTTGACCTTCTCACCGGAGACGAGCGCGGCCCCGACGGAAGCCAGATCCGAGTCACCCTCCAACCGGAGACCTAGCCTATCGCCTAGAGAGTCGAGGGCGGGGAAACCAACAGAGTCGCTTGCGGTGGTGATCACCGGCGTCCCGCCCAGGGTATCCGCGACCCGTGCCGCGAGGGCGTTGGCCCCGCCTTCGTGCCCGCCGCAGAGGGCGACAACGAAGTTGCCGGCGTCGTCAACGGTGACCACGCCGGGATCCTGTTGTTTGCTTGCGAGCAGCGGCGCGAGGAGGCGGAGAGCGGCCCCGGTGGCGAGGAAGAGCACGATGCCGTCGCACTCGTACCAGGCCCGCTTGAGAGCTACTTTCGCCTTGCCCTCGTAGAGGCGCGTATCAGGCCAGGTGCCGGCGAGATGCGCGGCGTTGCGGCGGCCGTTAGCGGTGGCTGCTATGAGCCCGATCAAGTGCGGCTCCCCGAGACGACGAAAATGGCGCTCTCGGCAGCGAGGCGGTGCAGATTACCGACGCCCTTCATTCCGGACGCTTGCAGGAAGGTGGTCTCTGCCTCGAGGCCGCAATCTTCGAGGAGCTGTGCGGCAGGGACGACCCGTTCGAGGGTGACGAGGGCCAACACGACCGCCCGGCGCGCCCTAACGGCGGAGAGCTTGACGATCTCCTCGAAGGCTCCGCCACTCCCGCCAACGAAGACGGCGTCGGGTTCGGACAGATCCCACAGGACTTGCGGTGCCGTGGCTTCCATGATCTGCAACCGGACACCGTGATGTTCGGCGTTGCGGCGGATACGGGCGCAGCTTTCGGGGTCGCTTTCGACGGCGATGGCGGCGGCGCCCAGACGGGCGCACTCGATGGCTACGGAGCCGCTGCCGGCGCCTATGTCCCAGATCAGGTCTCCCGGCCCCGGACCGAGGCGTGAGAGTACGAAGGCGCGGGTCGCTGACTTCGTGATCATGCCAGACCGGTGCTCGAACTCTCCTTCGGGAAGCGCCCACCGCAGCGGACTCTGGAGACTGGAGGAGATCCAACCTCTGGCGCCCGGTATCCTCTCTTCGTCGAGCACGAGTACCACGTTTGGGTCTTCCCACACCATGCCGGCGACCGTGCCTGCGTCGCCGTTGAAGATCCGCTCGTGGGGCCCACCGAGCTTCTCCGCGACCACGAAGCTGCGGCCCAGACCGTCGAGCGCTGCCGCGAGCTCGGCTGGCCCGAAGTCCGGGGAGGTGAGGACGGCGGCCTTGGGGTGGGCGCGGCAGACGTTGACGGCGCGACGGGGATCCCGGCCGTGGGCGCTGACCGTGACCGCATCGTCCCAGGAGAGCCCGGCGCGGGCGAACGCCAGCGCGACAGAGGAGAGTCCTGGCCAGATACGCAGGTTTTCCCTCCCAAAGCGCCCGGCGAGCAGGCGCACGATGCCGAAGAAACCGGGGTCCCCGGATGCGAGCACGACCACGGGACCACCGGTAGCTTCGATCCGTGCGAGCGCCTCAGAGAGGTCTCCCTCCAAGACCAAGGCACGGTCGCTCTCAACACCGAGCATCTCCAGGTGCCGCCTGCCGCCGGCGACGAGCGCCGCGTCCGCAAGCAGACGTGCGATCTCCTCGTCGAGAGGTCTTCCATCGAGACCAACGACGGTTATGCGGCCCCGGCTCACGTGGGGCCCCACGTCGTCAGCGTCAGGGCGCCGAGACTGGCTCCCGCAGGTTCGAGGGTGTCGAAGTCGACGAGGATGACGTGAACCTCTAGCTTACCTTCAGCGTACTCGGCGAGATTCTCCGCGGCCTGTTGGCAGAGGAGGTCAGCTCCTCTATCAAGGTGCACCGACCGCCAGAGCTCGTATGCGTGACGGGCCGTATTGGCGCCTTTGACCTCTTCTACCAGGTTGGTCGAGCCGCCGGCCTCGAGGGTTATCTTTGCCAGAAGATCGTTATCCACTTTCGAGCGGGTCCAGTGGGTCATCATGACCCCGGCGGCGAGTTTGGAGATCTTACCCGCCATCCCGACGAAGAAGCAGCGCTCCAGTCCGTTCTCCACGGCCTTCTTTATGGCCTGCCCGGTAAAGTCCCCGACTTCTACGAAGTTCACCTCTTCGAGGTCGGGCAGGAGCCGCATCGCCGCCTTCTCGGTGAGGCCTCCGGTCGAGAGGACGAAGGTCTTGTGACCCTGCGCGCCCATGACGTCTATGGCCTGAACCACGCTCGCGGCCCAGGCCGCCGTAGAGAAGGGGCGCACGATGCCCGTGGTACCGAGGATGGAGATGCCGCCGACGATGCCGAGGCGGGCGTTCGTCGTCTTCTCGGCCATCTTCTCGCCGCCGGGGACGCTTATGACGACGCGGACGCCGCGCTCGTCCGGGTCGAGGACTTCCTCTACGGAGTAGGAGATCATTCGCCGCGGCACGGCGTTTATGGCAGGTCCCCCGACAGGGAGCCCGAGCCCAGGTTTGGTGACGCTGCCGACGCCATCACCCCGGTCCAGCTCGAGCCCCTGCCGTTCCAGCCACGAGACGCGGGCTGTGAGATGGGCGCCGTCTGTGACGTCGGGGTCATCGCCGGCATCTTTGATGACGACGGCCTCGGCCCAGGAACCACCGAGATCACAACGCTCTACATCGAACTCCACGCGTCGCTCCCTGCCTTTCCCTGGCAGCTTCACGTCGACGCGAGTTTGTGGCCGGCCGCTCGCCAGCGCGCTGGCCGCGGCCTTGGCTGCGGCAGCGGCGCAGGTGCCTGTGGTCCAGCCTGTCCTGAGTTTCTGGCCCTTGACCTTCTCCATGCTCGGGGGCATGGAAGGCTCGCGGAGCTTACGTGGCGGCATCTGCTCCCTTCTCCGCAGGCTTCGCCCGGCGGAACATGTGCGAGAACGCGGGGCTGTAGAGATGAGAGCGCGTCCCTTGGGCACCGAGCCCTGGGCCGACCAGTATGAGCGCCTGCCTGGTGAAGCCGGCCTCCCGCACCCTGTCGGCGAGGTCTTCGAGGCGGCACTCGATGACTTCTTCGTCGGGCCAGCTCGCCCTGTAGACAACGGCGCAAGGGGTCTCGGGGGCATAACCGCCTTCCAGAAGATCCTGCTGCAGGACGCGCGGCTTCGCGGCGGAGAGGAAGATCGCCATAGTCGTCCCGTGCTCCGCGAAGCTCCTTATGTCCTCGCCGTCTGGCATCGGGGTGCGGCTCGCACGGCGAGTCAGGATCACAGACTGTGAGACCTCGGGCACGGTCAGCTCGCGCCCGATGGCCGCCGCGGCGGCGCCTAGAGACGAGACGCCTGGCACTATCTCCCAATCGAGGCCAATCTCGTTGCAGAGCTCGATCTGCTCCATCACAGCACCGTACAGACTGGGGTCGCCCGAATGCACCCTGGCCACTCTCAAATCCTCATCCACCGCCCGCTCGTAGAGCCCGCGCACGTCTTCGAGCGGTATGGTCGTCGACTCGACTATCTGGGCCCCAGGTCGGGTATATTGGAGGACGCCCTCCTGAACGAGGCTCCTGGCCCAGACCACCACGTCAGCCTCACCGATGAGCCTGGCCCCCCTGACCGTCAATAGGTCAGGCGCCCCAGGCCCAGCCCCGATAAACCACACCTTACCCAAACTCCGAACTCCTCCCGCTAAAGATCACGGTGGACAGGTAAGTTCCCTCTCGCCCCACCATCTCGAGCGCAGGCACCACCTCTTCGCCCTCGATCCCGAGCCGTGCCCCGTACACCGCGCCCTCCAGCCGTCCCCCCTCTTCAGCGACCCGGAGCACCTCCCCGAGCCGGCTCCCACCCTTGTAGCAGACCACCGTCTCGAACCCGGCTAGCGCCTCCCTCAGAGGCTCCTCCCCTGCCGTGAAAGGCAACAGCGCAAGCCTCTCGTCGCCTTCGAGGAGTACCGTCCCACTCCGCGAAGCCAGGTCCTGCAACGCCGTGATCCCTGGCACAGTCTCTACCTCAACGTCAGGTTCGATCTCCTGAACGGCACGTGCCAGGTAGGTGAAGGTCGAATAGACGTTGGGGTCTCCGACAGTAGCGAACGCGCACGTCTTGCCGCTCCGCAGGTGCTCGGAGACTCTGTGCGCCGCGTTGGTCCAGTTACGTTCCCTGGCCTCCGCGTCGTCCGAGAGTGCGAAGGGGAGGCGTCTTATGCGCCTTTCGTCCAGATACTCGCGCACCGTGGCCTCGGCCCGCCCTACCTCGCCTGTGTCAGCCACGGGCACGAAGACCTCGTCCGCCTCCCTCAGCAAGCCCAGACCTTTGACGGTCAACAGTTCGGGGTCGCCGGGCCCTACCCCCACCCCGACGAGCCGCCCGCTCATACTCCGACCTCCGTCGCGCTCAGCGACGCCTCCAGCACCAGCCTGCGCGGCAACTCGGGCACCGCTGCCCAGTGGGTGTGCAGGAAGCTCGCGTGCACGCCACCGGCCACAAAGCCCTCCTTACCGCGGCCGATCAGGTCCCAGGCCGGCCTCGATTCGCCGCGCGTCTCGACCGCAGCGTAGTGGAACTCGTGTCCGCGAACGTTGGCGCCCCGCTCGGCCAACGGCGAGTCCGCCAGCGCGCGGGCTTCCCTGTAGCCGAGCGCGAGCCGGTCCGTCATCGTGGCCTCTGCGTCGAGCACGCCGCACATGCGATGCCCGTCAAGCTCGCGCACCAGGTACAACAACCCGCCGCACTCGGCAACCACTGGGCGCCCGCCTGCTGCAAAGGCCCGAACACTCTCCCGCATCCGCCCGTTCGTGGAGAGGACCTTTGCGTAGGTCTCGGGGAACCCACCACCGAGGTAGAGAGCGTCTGTTCCAGCGGGCAGGTCCTCCTCGGTGGTCGGGTCGAAGGTGACGACCTCAGCGCCCGCGCCCTCCAGCAGCTCCAGGTTCTCGCGGTATAGGAAGCTGAACGAAGGTCCCGCCGCAACCGCCACGCGAACGCCACAGGACCTATCCAGGTCCGGAGACTCAGGACTCCAGGGCTCGACTACTAGAGGTCCTGCGGAACGGGCAAGTCTAACAATGCCATCGAGGTTTAGAGAACGCGAGGTCACTTTTCCCAGGGCATGGAGCGAACGAGTGGCCTCCTCACGGCGTTCGGCGACGGGGACGAGGCCGAGGTGCCTGTCTGGCGTCTGTATATCGTCGTCGCGGCGCAGGACGCCGAGGACGGGGATTCCGAGAGGTCTCAGGGCTTCGCGGAGCATCGACTCGTGGACCCTGGAGCCGACGCGGTTGAGGACGACGCCTGCAACCCTCGCCTTTGGGTCGAAAGTCGTATATCCATGGACCATGGCGGCCGCGGAGCGGGCCATTGCTCTCGCGTCGACGACGAGCACGATGGGCGCCTGGAGCAGTCTGGCGACGTGGGCTGTGGAGGCGAGATCCCCGCCTCCTTTGCCGTCGAAGAGGCCCATAACGCCTTCGATCACGGCTATGTCGGCACTCTGTGCGCCGTGGGCGAAGAGCGGGCCGATGAGGTCGGGGCCGGAGAGGAAAGCGTCGAGGTTGCGTCCCTGCCTGCCTGCGGCGAGGGTGTGGTACGAGAGGTCTATAAAGTCGGGGCCGACCTTGAAGGGGGCGACCCGAAAGCCCTCCAACGAGAGCGCCGCCATGAGTCCCGAAGCAATAGTCGTCTTGCCGACCCCTGAGTGGGTACCGGCGACCACTATGCGGGGGGTGTCTACCACTCGATACCTTTCTGGCCCCGATAGCCTTCGTCGAAGGGGTGTTTGACCTTATTTACCTCGCTCACCAGGTCGGAGATCTCCACCAGTTCAGGCGGGGCGTCGCGGCCTGTGATGATGACGTGCTGGAAGCCGGGACGGTTCTTTAGAACCTCAACGACCTCGCTGGTATCCACCCAGCCGAACTTCATGGGGTAGGTGAACTCGTCGAGGAGCAGCATGTCGTAGGTCTCGTCTGCGAGACGGCGTTTGACCTCCTCCCACCCCTCGCGGGCCAGGTCGGCGGAGTGCTCCAGGTCCTTTACGGTCCACGTCCATCCGTCGCCCTGTTTGAACCAGTCGATGTTGCCCAGAGCCTCGGCGGCCTTCTGTTCGCCGACGTTCCATTTGCCGCTCTTGACGAACTGGTAGACCCCTATGCGGTAGCCGCGGGCCCAGCCCCTGAGCATGACGCCGAAGGAGGCCGTGGACTTGCCTTTGCCGTGGCCTGTGTTGACGATGAGTAGAGGCCTCTCCCTGTTCGACCTCCTTCTCAGCCGCTGCTCTCTCGGTTCCCTCGTCTCGCTCACGCCACCCTTCTCCTCTCGATGAGCTCCACGAGCGAATCGGCTCGTAATTCCTCGAGGCGCAGGCACCGCGCCCCCATCGCCCCTGCCAGCTCGCCCGCCATCCCGAGCCTGACGTAGCCTTCCTCGGTGTCCACAACGAACGAAGTTGCCCCGAGGGAGCGCATGCGCGCAGCGGCCACCTGCGGATCCGGTCCCGCCGTCGATCTTCCGTCGGTCAGCAGGACCAGCAGAGGCCGGCGCTCCCTGTCGCGCAGTTCCTCCCTCTTCAGCACCTCCGCGGCCTTCTCGATACCGGCCGCCAGGGGCGTGCGGCCTCCTGTCGGAAGGTCTTCCAGGCGCGAGGTAGCCAGCCCGACGCTCGACGTCGGGGGCAGAAGAATCCTGGCTCCTTTGCCACGGAAAGAGATTAAGGTCACCTTATCGCGGCGCTGGTAGGCGTCGTTCAAGAGAGAGAGGACGGCGCCCTTGACGGCAGACATGCGTTTGCGGGCCGCCATCGAGCCGCTAGCGTCGACGAGGAAGAGGATCAGGTTCCCCTCCCTCCCCTCTCGGACGTTCTGACGCAGATCGCAGGTACGAACCTCGATCCCAGATCCCTCTCCTCCCCGCGCCCTCTGGTGCGGCGCCGCAGCCCTTACCGTCGCCGCCAACGCCACGTCCCTCGGTCTCCCTCCGTTCTCCCTATCCGCGACAGGATGCCCGGTCTCACCCGAGACCCGACTCCTGCGCCCGAGAGGCCCTCCCTTGCCCTTCTCGGTAACCTCGAGCCGCACAGGGTCGAAAGGCTCCGAAGCTGCGTGGCTCCGCTCTCCGGCTCCCTTGTGTGCCTCCGAGGGTTCGGGATCCCGCACGCTACTAGAAACCTCGCGGTCATTCTCACTCGTGGCAGGCCTTATCGAACCGCCGCCAGGGTCGTCCGGCGGGTCGGGGCTGTCTTCGGAGAGGACGTTCTCCAGGTCCTCCGGGTCCATGCCGGGCTGCTCGAAGGGGCCGCGTCTGCGGCGGTGCGAGAGGGCCAGCAGGGCTGCCCGCTTCACGTCGTCGAGGACCACTTCGTTCCTGGCGTCCCAGGCCGCCAGCGTACGCGCGGTCTTCGCCGTTACGAGGTCGCCACGCAGGCCGTCGACGCCGAGTTCCGCGCAGAGGGTTGAGATCCTGAACAAGATGTCCTCGTCCAGGCTGACGCCGGGAAGGCGCAGACGGGCCGATTCCACGGAAGCCGCAAGCTTGGCGTCCACGCTCGACCATTCTCCGGAGAACTCCTGAGGGGCAGTCTCGTAGCGTAGTCTGCGCCTGACGACCTCGACCCGGTCAGCTGGGTCTGGGCTCCCTGCGACCTCGACGGTGATGCCGAAGCGGTCGAGGAGTTGCGGGCGGAGCTCGCCCTCCTCGGGGTTCATAGTGCCCACCAGCATAAAGCGCGAGGGATGCCGCACGCTCACGCCCTCGCGCTCGACGTGGTTTACGCCCATAGCGGCTACGTCGAGGAGCAAATCCACCAGGTGGTCGGAGAGTAGGTTCACCTCGTCCACGTACAAGATGCCCCTGTGCGCCGCCGCCAGCAACCCAGGCTCGAACGCCTTTCTGCCCTCCGAGAGCGCCTTCTCGATGTCCAGAGTCCCGGCGAGACGGTCCGTGCTCGCCCCCACAGGTAGCTCCACGAGCCGCACCGGCCTCGTCTCGGCGGAGGCATCAAGCGGGTGTGGTCCCGCCGGGCATTCCGGGTTGGGGGCTTCCGGATCGCAGGAAAATGGGCAGCCGGAGATGACCCGTATGCTGGGCAGTAGGCTGGCCAGCGCCCGTACTGCCGTGGACTTCGCCGTCCCCTTCTCGCCTCGTACGAGCACGCCCCCTACCTCAGGGGAGACGGCGTTCACGAGCAGGGCCAGTTTCAGATCGTCCTGGCCCACGATGGCCGAGAATGGATAGGGATGCAGGTACGCGTTCATGAGATACCTTCCTCTAGCATCCCCTCGTTCTCCAGATAAACCTGTTTCAGAGCTTCAAGGTCTTCGGTGTCCGGTTCGGACCACAGGCCGCGTTGGGCCGCCTCGAGCAGGCGCTCCGAGATGGCGCGCAGCGCCCAGGGGTTGGACTGCTGCATGAAGTCCCTTGCCTCCTGGTCGAGGACGTATTTCCTGGTTACGTCGCTGTACATCCAGTCTTCGACGACGCCTGCTGTGGCGTCGTAGCCGAAGAGGTAGTCCACGGTGGCCGAGAGCTCGAAGGCCCCCTTGTAACCGTGGCGCTGCATGGCCCTTATCCACTTCGGGTTGGCGACGCGGCTCCGGAAGACGCGGCGGGCCTCCTCGGAGAGATCCCTCGTCTTCACTCTCGATGGGTCTGCGGAGTCTCCGATGTACGCTTTCGGGTCGCTGCCCGTAAGGGCGCGGACGGCGGCGATCATACCTCCGTGGTATTGAAAGTAGTCGTCCGAGTCGAAGAGGTCGTGCTCGCGGTTGTCTACGTTCTTTACAGCGACCTCCGTCCTGCGCAGGTTGGACTCCATGGCCTCCCGCGCCTCGACGCCGTCTAACCCACGACCATAGGCATACCCTCCCCAGACGGCGTAGACCTCGGCGAGGTCCTCATCGGTACGCCAGTTGCGGGCGTCCATAAGCGGAAGAAGTCCAGCGCCGTAGGCGCCTGGCTTGGATCCGAAAATGCGCGTGGTCGAGCGGCGTTCGTCGGCGCCCCGGCTCCTCTCCTCGCCCGCGTGCTTTTTGACGAAGTTCATGTGATCGGGCTCCTCGAGTTCGGCGACGGTGGTGAAAGCTTCGTCGAGGAGGGAGATCAAATTCGGAAAAGCGTCCCTGAAGAAGCCGCTGATTCTGACCGTTGCGTCTACTCTTGGTCGTCTGAGCTCTCTTGGTGGAATTACCTCCAGCCCGACGACCCGCCGCGACTCCTCGTTCCAGACGGGTCGCACGCCGAGCAGAGCCAGGATCTCCGAGACGTCGTCGCCCTGGGTTCTCATGGCCGCCGTCCCCCACACCACGATGCCGACCGTCTCCGGATAACGGCCCTCTTCTTCGAGATAGCGCCGCAGCAGGTCGTCCGCGAGCCCCTGTCCGACTTCCCACGAGAGCGCGCTCGGCAGCGCCTTCGGGTCCACCGAGTAGAAGTTGCGCCCTGTCGGGAGCACGTTGATCAGGCCGCGCGTCGGGGAACCGGAAGGTCCCGCAGACACGTAACCACCCCCGAGACCGGAGAGCAGGTTCCCCATCTCTTCGGGTGTGCGCATCAGGCGCGGAACTACCTCCTCGGCCGCAAAGCGCAAAGACCGCTCTACGCCAGCGTCGGCGACGCCCAGAGTCTTCTCGCACACCGCGCGTGCAGAGCCAGCGTCCCAGCCACGCTCCTCCATCCCGCTGAGCAGAGCCTGCTGCGCCTCTTCCAGCCTGTCGAGGAGATCGGAGGCCGTTACCACTGTACCGGGGAAGCGCTCGACGAGCCCGGGCGGAGCCTCGACCTTCGTGCCGCCGTTCTCCGCAAGAACCTTTTCGTCGAGGCCGAAGGCGGCGCCTGCGGCGCGACGCAATCCAGGTACTTCACCGGCGCCGAGGCGTAGGATCGAGGCGAGGAGGTGGCGCAGGCTCTCGCCATCAGGTGTCTGGCCGAGGATGTGGAGGCCTCCCCTGATGGGGAGGTCTTTGATCTCACAAAGGTATCCGTCGACGTGGGTGAGGAAATCGGAGAACTCCTCGGGCTGCTCCTCGACACCGAGGTCGCGGTGGAGCTCCGCATTGCGGAGGGTCTCCCAGATCATGACCCTTATCGCTGGCAGCTTCGAGGGGTCGAGCGTCTCTACCTGGTAATACTCGTCCAGGAGTTGCTCGAGCTTCGCCAGATCGTCGTATGTCTCAGCGCGGGTCATGGGTGGGATCAGATGGTCGACGACGGTCGCGTGCGCCCTCCTTTTGGCCTGCGTCCCCTCGCCAGGGTCGTTGACGACAAAGGGATAGAAGAGCGGCACGTCGCGCAGGGCGGCATCGGGGGCGCATGAGGGCGAGAGGCCAAGAGACTTGCCAGGTAGCCACTCCAGCGTACCATGCTTGCCGAGGTGGACTATCGCGTCAGCGCCGAACTCCTCGATCATCCACCAGTAGGCAGCGAGGTAGTGGTGGGTCGGCGGCAGGTCGGGATCGTGGTAGATGGCGATCGGGTTCTCCCCGAAGCCCCTCGGCGGCTGGATGCCCACGAAGACGTTTCCGAAAGAGAGCCCAGCCACGACGAACTCGTCGCCATCAACGTACAGATCCCCCGGCGGCCTCCCCCAGTGCTCCTCGACGTCGCTCCGCAGTTCCTCTGGCAGCCGGCCAAACCACTCCGCGTAGCGTTTCGCATCCAGGCGTCCGGCAGCGTTCCCGAGCTGGTCCCCGGTCAGGAACTCCAGATCATGGCCCCCAGCCCCGATGAGCGAGTGGATGAGTTCGTCCCCTCTCTCTGGCGCACCCTCCACCTTATAGCCCGCCTCCCGCATTGCGTCCAGCAACTTGATGGCGCTTACCGGGGTATCCAGTCCCACGGCGTTCCCTACCCGCGAGTGCTTGGTCGGGTAGTTGGAGAGCAGCACGGCGACTTTCTTCTCCGAGTTCGGGATACGCCCGAGTCTGGCGAAGCGCGCCGCGAGTCCTGCCAGGCGGGCGGTGCGTTCGGGGTCGGCTTTGTAGAGGGTGAGCGGGGCGCCGACGGGCGAGTCTTCGCCCAGGCGTTCCTTGAACGAGAAGGGGACCCCGATATTGCGCCCGTCGAACTCCGGTATGGCCACCTGCCAGGCTGTGTCGAGCGGGGAGAGGCCGGCGTCCGAGGCGAGCCAGGCCTCCCGCGTCGAGGTCGTGCAGATGCCCTGTATGACGGGGACTCCGAGCTCTTCGAGTGCCGGGACGTCCCACTCCAACCACTCCTGGGGAGAGCCGGATCTCCTGGCGTCCGCCGCGTTGGACCCACCACCGGCGAGGACGGTGGTGACGAGGCAATCTACTCTTTCTTTCAGGAGCTCCAGTCCTTGTACCTGTCCGTCAGGACCTGCCCGCAACGAGTAGCAGTAGACAGGCAGGGCGTCGGCCCCGGCGGCCTCCAGCGCCTCGACGAGCGCATCCACGAAGGCTGTGTTCCCGCTCATCCAGTGCGCGCGGTAGAAGATAACTCCTACTGTAGGCCGCGCCGGATCGTGCCGCGCGAGCAGTTCTTCGCCCGTAGAGCCCTCGGGCAACCCCGGATGGTAGACACCCACCTCTGGCAGCGGCGACGCAGGCTCGAAGCCGTAGCCTTCCATGAGAACGGTGTCGGCGACGAAGCGGAGCAGGTTCTCGGTATTACGGACGCCGCCGTAACGCAGGTACTCGAAAGCCTCCAGCACTGTGCCCGAAGGAACGGTCGAGAGTGCGGTCAGCTGTGCGTCCGGCTCGGCCTCCCCGCCGAAGGCGAGCAGCGGAACCCTAAGCCGCGCGCACCGCCGCCGCAACTCCTCGAGTCCCTCTGGCCAAGCCTTCCGTCCGCCGAGCAGCCGCACGAGGACCGCCCCGGCCCCAGGCAACTCCCTCTCGAAGAACGCCGCGGGGTCTTCCAGGACAACAGGGTTGGCGCACAAGAGCATCGGGAAACCTTCGGGCAGACGTTCCGAGGCTCTAGCGGCGGCCAGGATCTCGGTGTCGGCGGTGGTAAGGAAAAGCAGCTTAGATCTCGAGGTTTCAGGCATCAGGTTTCAGCTTTCAGGTTTACGGGCGCGTTCGGGGGCAGACCCACAGGCTCTGCCGTCCCCGTCAACAATCCGTCGCCATTCCCCTCTCGAGGCTTGTAGCCCCTAGCCTGTAGCCCGATGACGGGCAGTCCCGAGGGCTGCCCCACGTCTATCAATCTCAGCAAGGCTTCACGGTCTACGTGATCCGCCACCAGATTCCCGAGCTTCTCCAGTTGCGCTTCGCGGGCTGCGGCGAACGGCATTTCGCCCGGCTTCCAGTCGAGGCCGCGTTCTTCGGTCACCCATAGCAACAGGGCGCGACGGAAGCCGTCTGACTCTAGGATGCCGTGCCAGGACGTGCCGAGCGTCGCTCCTGAGCGGCAGCCCTCGGTGCCTTCGACGGTATCGAAGAGAGGGTCGCCTCCTTCTCGCCTGACTCTTCCGTGGTGGATCTCATACCCTGCTACTTCCGCGCCCCCGAAACCAAGGGCCCATCCTTGTGGACGTCCTAGCATCTTCTCCACTTCGAAGGAGGTCTCGACGGGAAGGAGTCCGAGCCCAAGGACTTCAGCCTCGCCGCTCTCCACGCCGTCCTCGATGCGCCTGCCTAGCATCTGGTAGCCGCCGCAGATTCCCAGCGTAGGCAGGGCACGCTTCACCCTTTCGGCGAAGGCATGGTCGATTCCGCGTGAGCGGAGCAGTTTCAGGTCCTCGACCGTCGCTTTCGTTCCTGGGAGGACGGCGAGGTCAGCATCCAGTATCTCTTCCGCCAACCCGGTAAAGCGCACGGAGACGCCGGGCTCTTGGACCAGGGCGTCGAAGTCCGTGAAGTTGCTGATCCGTCCGAGGCGGGCGACGGCGACGCTTAGCACGTCGCGGCCCAGCGGAGGCTTCACGGGTCGTGGGGCGTCGAGGGCCAGGGAGTCTTCCCCGTCGAGGCCGAGACCGGGGATCCAGGGCAGCGTCCCGAGGAACGGGCGGCCTGTCAAAGAGGTCATCCGTTCCAGGCCTGGGGCCAGGACCGCCGGATCTCCCCTGAACTTGTTGACGAGGAAGCTTGCGACGAGGGACTGGTCCTCCGGCGAGAGGAGTGCGAGCGTCCCGTAGAGACTCGCAAAGAGGCCGCCGCGGTCGATGTCCCCAACGAGGAGGACAGGCAGGTCGGCGGCACGCGCCAGACCCATGTTGGCGAGGTCGTTCTCCCGCAGGTTGATCTCCGCAGGACTCCCCGCCCCTTCGCAGACGACAACGTCGAAACGCCGCCGCAACTCTTCAAGCGACTCCAGCACCACGGGCATCAGCGTCTTCTTCATCCCCCCGTAGCCTGTGGCGCTCGCGTTCGCCCGTACCTTGCCGCGCACGACGACCTGCGTGGTCCTTTCGGCGGAGGGCTTGAGCAGGATCGGGTTCATGGCCACCTCGGGTTCTATCATCGCGGCGGCGGCCTGGGAGGCCTGGGCGCGTCCCATCTCAGCGCCCTCCCGCGTCACGAAGGAGTTGAGGGCCATGTTCTGGGCCTTGAACGGCGCGACGCTTACACCCTCGCGCGCCAGCCAGCGGCAGATGCCGGCCACGACGACACTCTTTCCGGCATCGGAGTGGGTCCCTGCGACGAGTAGGGCTCCGTTCATGCGGTCACGCCCTTCCTCCTGGCACGCTCGCACAGCCCCCCGAAGAGTAGTCCGAGCCCGGCCCAAAAGGCCAGCTGGGTACCGAAAGAAGAGAGCCTGAAAGCCCAGAGCGTCCCTGACGGAAACTCATCGGCGGATGGCGCAGCAGGCAAGAGCAAGAACAGCACGCCGATGACGACGACCAGGCCAGCGCCTACCGTCAGACGACGTCGCGAGGCACCGACACCGCGTGACCTGAGCGTCCTTGCGGCCAGCCAGGCAAGGAGGATGGCGAGGAGCGAGAGGGCGACGAGCGTGAAGTAGGCCAAGGTGCGCTCCCCTATGGTGGAGGGGTCGCCGACGGATGGCGGGTTGGCCGGATACTTGAGGTAGGGGATCAAGAACGCCCCCACGAAGATGGCACCGGCCAGGAAGATGCTGCGCTTGAAATCACTGCCAGCGGCCAGACGTTCGCGAAAAAAGGCGTAGCCGATACCGAACACCCCACCTACAGTCACCCCGAAGAGTCCCGTGGCGAAAAACAGGCCGATCTTCTGGGTCGGGCGGGAGAAGACCTCCTCATGGTGAGCGCCAGCCGAGGCCTCCTCGAGTGCAATCGCCCGATCGAGGATGGGCTCCCCGACGAGGAAGGCGAAGAGGCCGGCGAGGAGGCCGGCAAGCAACCCGGCGGCCATGCCGCGGCGCAGGTAGGCCGAGACCACGGGTGGCCCTAGTGGCAGGGAACGCCGAGCAGGTGTCGCCCGTCGTGGGCGAACTCGTGCAGGTAGTCGAAGGGGCCCGCGGCCTGCCCCAGGAGTGGTGCGAGCAGGGCCCCGCTGGCCGAGAGTAGGACGAACAACGCAACGAGCAACAGAGCCAGGGTAAGCAGGCTCCACAGCGGCAGGGTCGAAGGGTATCTCCGCCCGAGGATCTTCTCCATAGATGTCTCCTTCTCGGGGTCCTCGCCCCGGTTTGGGGTCACGGGCGAAAGGCCAGTCTCCTGACTCCCGGCTCTCTGCTAACCCTGCCTTCCCGCTGCGGCGGTGGCCTCTTGGGGTTCGCTCCCCGGTTACAGTGGCGGGACCGTGCCGGACTCGCACCGGCTTCCTGGACCCCTTCACCCCCTGTTTGTCATTGAGCAGCATAGCCGGGCTGCCAGCACGCGTCAACCGTTACGTATGCAGGAGCGTGCGGCGTGGTATAACCCCTCCGGCGCATGGAAAGCCTTCTGGACTTCATCAGATCCATCCCAAGCTCTCCCAGCGGTGTTCTGGGTTTCGTAACGAACCTGCTCGTAGCCCACGGCTATCTGGTAATACTCTTCGGGGCGGCCCTGGACAACTTCGGTCTCCCTGCTTCGGGAGATATCGTTCTGCTGGCAGGCGGGTTGTTCGCCAACGGCGGACGACTCGCGCTCCCGCTAGTGATGCTAAGCGGCTTCGCGGGGGCCTTCATCTCCGACAACTCCGTGTATTGGATCGGGCGCATCGGCGGTAGACCCATGATCTACCGCATCCTCAAGATGCGTTTCCTCCATTTCCTGGTCAACGAGAAGAGCCTCGCCAGGGTGGAACGCTACTTCGAGGCGCACGGTGGGAAGACCGTCTTCGTCGGACGCTTCGGACCGGGTCTGCGCAGCATGACCCCACTCTTCGCCGGGGTAACCAGGATGAAGTACTACAGGTTTCTCCCCTACAACCTGGCCGCTGGCGTCGTATGGGCCGTGACCTACTCGCTGGTCGGGTACGTCTTCGGCCAGTATTGGGAGGAGCTGCTCGCCATCGTGAGGTCCCTTGGCTACGGCGCCATCGGACTCGTCGCGCTGGTGTTACTCGCCTACGTCCTCAGGCGACGCCGGTTCAGGAACAAACGGGGCCACTAACCTTCCGGCGGCTCCGCACCGAGCGTCCCATCACCCAAACGGCTAGTTTCCGGCCCTGGTGTCGTATCCCGCTGATAAACTCTCGCGAGAGGAGGTACGGACGCGATGCCCGATGCTTCTGAGGTGCGAGAGACCAGAGACCTGGAGCGGCGCAACCACGAGCTCTCGGTGCTCAACGAGATCGCCCGCGAGCTCAACCGCTCTGTCGAGCTTGGCGAGGCCCTCGGGTTCACGCTGTCGCAGGTGGCCGAGCTACTGGGATTGCGTACAGCCTGGATCTGGCTCATAGACGACTCTTCTCCCGAGCCCTACCTGGCCGCGGCCCGCAACCTCCCTCCTGCCCTCGCGGACGACCCGAGCCGCATGGACGGCTCAGGCTACTGCTATTGCCTGGACACTTACAAGAGGGGCGACCTGGAAGGCGCTGCCAACGTCAACGTCCTCACTTGCAGCCGTCTTGATGGCCTGGTCGACGGCACCGGCGGTCTACGTTACCACGCCAGTATCCCCCTCTACGCCGGGGAGAAGAAGCTTGGCGTAATGAACGTCGCGAGCCCCCAGTGGCGAGGCCTCTCTCCAGAAGACCTGCAGCTCCTCTCCACCATAGGCGACCTGTTGGCTATCGCCGTCGAACGGGCCAGCCTCTTCGACCGCAGTGCCAGGCTGGGCGCCGTCGAGGAGCGCAACCGCCTGGCGCGTGAGATCCACGACACCCTCGCTCAGGGGCTTACTGCCACGGGACTCCAGCTCGAGTCGGCCGAAGCCTTGCTCGACGACGAGTCCGGCGCGGAGCGCGCCCGCGAAGCGCTGCGCCGCGCCCTCTCACTCACCCGTTCCAACCTTGATGAGGCCCGGCGCTCGGTACTCGACCTCCGCGCCGCCCCACTCGAAGGCCGCTCCCTCCCCGAGGCGCTAAAGACTCTCGTCGACCGCTGGGAAGCAGAGACGGACGTGGCCACGAGATTCAGGGCTGTGAACGGCAGTCGCCCGCTCCCGCCGCGGGTCGAGGCCGCCCTCTACCGCGTCTGCCAGGAAGCTCTGACCAACATCGCCAGCCACGCCGGCGCAAGCCGCGTAACGGTCAGGCTAGTGGCCACACTGGAGACAGTGCAACTCATCGTAAGTGACGACGGCCACGGTTTCGACCCTTCCAGCGTCGGGGATGATCGGCATGGCATCGTCGGCATGAGGGAGAGGGTCGAGATGCTCGGCGGCTCTCTGGAGACGGAGAGCGGCCCCGGCGAGGGTACGCGCATCGATGTTACCGTTCCGCTCGAAGGGCTGCAGAGTGGATAAGGTGAGGCTCCTCGTCGCCGACGACCATCCTATGCTGCGCGAGGGCCTCGTCGCCGTGCTCGGCACCCAACCTGACTTCGAGGTGGTGGGCGAGGCCGCAGACGGGGAAGAAGTCGTAAGGCTGGCAGCGATCCTGGACCCTGATGTGATACTTATGGATCTTGAGATGCCTGGGACCGACGGCGTGGAGGCCCTGGAGAGGCTCCGCGACGCTGGCTCTCGCGCACGTACCGTCGTCTTCACGGCCTACGACACGGACGCTCGAATACTCGGCTCTTTGCGTGCGGGTGCCCGCGGTTACCTGCTCAAGGGCGCTTCCCGAAAGGAGATCTTCGGCGCCATCCGCACCGTCCAGGCCGGAGGTTCCCTCCTCGAACCTGCCGTCGCAGACAGGCTGCTGGAGCGTATAGAGGGTGAGGAGAACGTCCCTTCGAACCGCCGCCTCACATCCAGGGAACTCGAGGTTCTCGCGCTCCTCGCCCGCGGCCTGAAGAACGCCGAGATCGCCGAGCGACTCTTTATCTCGGAACGGACGGTCAAGTTCCACGTCGGCTCCATCCTCGCCAAGCTCGAAGCCAAGAACCGTACCGAGGCGGCCAGGATCGCCGTCCGCCGCGGGCTCGTGGAGGCCCCCTAACCCGCGAAACCATCTCACCTCAGCGCATTTCACAACAGCGGAGCGATGAGACCGTAGGTGTCCTACTGTCCCGTTGCCAGAAGCCGTACTGTACCAAAGTACAGGCCGAAAACCGTCCCTCCTGACGTTTCCCAGCGTGGGACAGAGCGATACATTGTATTCAAACAAAATGAGGAGGCATACGAAATGAGCGGAGAATCATCGGATCGCACGGCGATGATCACGGGCGCCTCCCGCGGCCTTGGCCTGGCGCTCGCTCGCACTCTGGCCGAGGACGGCTGGACCCTGATCATCGACGCCCGCACCGAGGAAGCCCTCGAGAGCGCCCGCGCCGAACTGTCCAGATACACGCACGTAATTGCCATCTCTGGAGACGTTACCGACCCGGAACATCGAGAGGATCTCGCTGAGGCGGCACGCGAGGTCGGCGGCGTAGACGCGCTCGTCAACAACGCCAGCTTCCTCGGCCCGAGCCCCCAGCCGGACTTGCTCGACTACCCGCTCGACGTGATCGAACAGGTCTACCGTAACAATGTGATCTCACCACTCGCGCTCATCCAGGCGCTCAACAACGAACTGAAACCACAGGCGCGCATTATCAACGTCACGAGCGACGCCGCTGTCGAGCCGTACGAAGGCTGGGGCGGATACGGGTCGAGCAAGGCCGCACTGGAACAGCTCTCCAATATACTCGCGGCCGAGAACCCCGGGCTGCGCGTCTACCGGGTCGATCCCGGCGATATGAGGACCCAGATGCAACAGGAAGCGTTCCCCGACGAGGACATCAGCGACCGACCGCTCCCGGAAGAGAGCGTGCCCGGGTTCATTGAGCTCCTGACGGGCGACCTGCCGAGCGGACGCTACGAGGCCCGCGAGCTGGCCGCGAGGGTGGGCACAACCGCCGCTGATTCATAGAAGGAGAGGGCCAAATTGTCCAACGCTATTACAGAAGCTTTGGAAACCATAGACTCTTTTCCCGACTATCCTGAGGCGAGATCCCCGCTCCACTTCGAGTTGCCTCCAGAACTGGAGGCCGGCGAGCCACCCGAGGCACGAGGACTGCGCCGCGACGAAGTCCGCCTGATGGTCTCCTACCTGGAGGATAATAGCGTCGTCCACTCCACGTTCGGCGACCTCCCCGAGTTTCTCAGTGCCGGAGATACCCTCGTCGTCAACACCAGCGGCACAATGAAAGCCGCGCTCCCAGCCGAGCGCAGGGGCGGCACGCCCCTCACCGTGCACCTCTCGACCCGCCTGCCGGCGGACCTTTGGGTCGTCGAGTTGAGATCATCCTCCGGCGATGAACCTGTGCTCGACGGTGAGTCTGGTGAGATCGTGTCACTCCCTGCAGGTGCCAGCATGGTCCTGCACACCCCTTATCTATCGGAGAAGCGGCAGCGCGACGAAGTGCCCAACCGGCTCTGGATCTCCACCCTGAACCTGCCTGTGAACTTCAATAATTATCTGGAGCGTAACGGGTCACCGATCAAGTACCGCTACGTCAGGGAGAGCTGGCCGGCGGTCTACTACCAGACGGTCTACGCCACTGAGGTAGGTAGCGCCGAGATGCCTTCGGCGGGAAGGGCTTTTACCCCGGAGCTGATCACTCGTCTCGTAGCGAATGGGGTCAGGGTCGTGCCGCTCGTATTGCACACGGGCGTAGCAAGCCTGGAAGAAGACGAGCCGCCATATGAGGAGTTCTACCGTGTCCCACCTGAGACCGCGGCCGCGATCAACGCGGCCCGCACGGCGGGACACAGGGTGGTCGCAGTCGGGACCACGGTCGTGCGCGCCCTCGAGACGGTCACCGATAGCGACGGCTCGACACACCCTGGCGAGGGCTGGACCGGAGTCTTCATAACCCCGGAGCGCGGCATACGGTCCGTTGACGCGATGCTGACCGGGCTGCACGAACCGCGCTCCACCCATCTGTCGATGCTGGAGGCGCTCGTCGGAAGCGTGTCGGAATGCCCACTTGCCACATCCGGCGCGGAGCATCTCGAAGTCGCCTACTCCGAAGCCCTGAAAAGAGGCTACCTCTGGCACGAGTTCGGAGACCTGCATTTGATCCTACCCGGCCGCCAGGGAACAGGAGCACTAGCATAAGAGGTTTCTAGGGTGGCACTCTACGTGCTGACCCCTCAAGTACACGCGACAACGGCTTTGCCAGGCTTCCAACCGGGCGGGTCGGTACACAGCCAGTTGCTGGCTTCGCGGGCCGTACGCCTATCTTCGGCCCTCATATCCATGCGCCAGGCGAAGATGCGGCGGTTCGTACAGTTGATAGCACCCTGGCCAGAGGCTATACGCGCCGGTCCACCGAGGTTCGGTTCGAGGTCCCTGGCGGTCCGGTTGAGGACGTAGACGAATCCGACGTTTTCTTCTTTGCCGAGCAGGCCCGTACGCGTCAGGCTGATCTTGAGCAGCCTCAATTGCTCTCCCTTTCTGTGTCTCTTGGCGAAGTACCGGAGCAGTTCGCCCTGGTCGTAGGTAACGAAGCCGCTCTCTATTCTGCCTTCCGTATCGACTTCGCTTACGGTGTACCATGACCACGGATCATAGCCCCTATCCGCGAAATCAGGGGGACTGGGACCCTCGGACAGGAAGAAGATGCGGGACAGGCTGGCCTGATCCCCGCTGTTGAAAGCATTGACGAAGGAGATCACGAGCCCTGCCACCTGCCGGGGGTGGCAACCGTCAGGGAGCGAGGCGTCGTCGCTGGTAACGATAACCCGTGTAGGCTCCTGGTACATTACAGGTTCAGGCTGTCTATTACCGCCCGCAGAATGCGACGTCCCGGTATCCCGATCTCTCTCGCACCCAACAAAGAGGAGTGCCAGGATAGCCAGAATCGCCGCTTTCATAGGAGAGCCCGAGATTGCCCTGCCTTCCACCACCCCGCATGGCCGACTCCATTCTATACCGGGAGTAGAAGATACGCGTTAGCGATGGTTCGCTCAATCCAACTTGCACAGCTACCGATCCTCAGCAATCCACGCGTTCGCCTCCGAGCGCCCGATGATCACCGAAAGCAAAGGCTGACAAGCTGAAGTGCTGACAAGCGAAGGCGAAGCCTGAGCGTGCTGAAATGCTCTCTCAAAGAGAGATCAGACCGTGTCGCGCGCCCTGACTGACCGCCTCGGCGCGGTTGCTCACCCCCAGCTTGGCGTAGATCGAGGAGATGTGGAACTTGACGGTATGTTCGCTGATGTGTAGCTCGCGTGCGATCATCTTGTTGGACAGCCCGCGCCCGAGCAGGCCGAGCACCTCGCTCTCACGCGCGGTCAGTGGCTCTGAGAGTTCTTCGACTGCTGCAGCAGGCTCGTCGAACAACCGCTCGGCCAGGGTTTTCGGGAGCACGGTCAGTCCCTGGGCCACCGCGGCGACAGCGGCACCCAGCTCTTCGGACGGGGCGTCAGGCGGCACGACGCCCCAACCCCTTAGAGACAGGGTGCGCAGCCTGGACGCCGTGCCCTCGTCCTCCGAGAGCAGCAGTAGCGACTGAGTACCGTCTTCCGATACGGAGAGCGCGGTCTCTTCGAGCAACTCCTCGTCAGCCACGAGCACCACGTCGGCACCAGAGAGCGGGGGAACGGGCCCGGCGGCCAGACCGGCCTCGCCGACCACCAGCAAGTCGGCGGCCTCGACGGCCGCGAGCATCGAACGAAGCCCCGCCCGCATGGTTGGCGTGGGGGCCACGACGAACACCCGCGTATGCGTCATGCGGCGCGCCCCGACTCTTCCAGACGCACTTCCATGACCATGATTTTACCGCCGCGCATGACCCGCAAGGAGACAACATCACCTGCGTGCGCCACGGTCTCCAACAAGGTCCCTGCCTCCCCGAGCGGCTTCCCGGCGATGGCGAGCAAGACATCGCCGACCAGCAGGCCGGCCCTGTCGGCAGCGCCACCTGTCTCGACGCCAGCGATCACGAGCCCGGCAGGTCCGGCTTCCCGGCGCAGAGATACGGGCACCTCGACGGGCAAGACCCCGATACCGAGCCTCGGACGGCGTTCTCCGGCGACCCAGGCCTGCGCCGCGTTGCTTGGGATAGAGAGCGCCATAAGGCCGAATATCATAGCGTTGATGGCGACGACCTCACCCCTTGCGTTCAGGAGCGGTCCGCCCGAATTTCCCGGCGCGAGGGCAACGTCCGACCGTACGTAGCGCGTGGAGGAACTCCGGCCTTGCCCGCGAACTTCGCCGACTCCGCCAACGATGCCGGCGCTCACGGCCCCCACCCGGCCCCAGGGATGCCCGATAGCGTAGACCAGTTCGCCGACGCGCAGGGCGTCAGAGTCCCCGACGGGGGCAGGCGGCAGGTCTCCGTGGTCGCCCTCTAACCTGAGCAGCGCGAGGTCCAACCTCCGGCCGCTCTTTACTACATCGGCGTCGAGCGTCCGGCCGTCGTGGAGAGCCACCCTGATGTTGCCTCTCCTGCGTCGTCCTGAGATCACATGATGGTTCGTCAGGACGAGGCCGTCGCCTGGCCAGATCACACCGGCGCCGATACCCCGGCCGCTACTTCGTACCTGTACGACGCTCCTCTGTACGTCCTCTATCATCCGGACGGCGGAGGAGTCTGAGGACAATTCGGCCATCTCCCGAACTCCTAACCGCGCTCGCCCACGGTGATCTCGATCTCCGCGAGCTCGCCGCCGCGCACGACCCCGACGGGTACAGGACGGCCGACCCTGTCTCCGGCCAGCAGCACGAGCAGGTCGTCGGTGTCCTCGACGGGCTGTCCGTCCAGCGTCGCCAGGATGTCGCCTACGATGAGGCCGCCACGCCCCGCGGGACTGCCGTCCTCCACGCCTACGACCAGCAATCCGCCCCTTTGCGAGAGGCCGAGCCGCTGTCCGTCGGGGAGGCGCACCGGCTGGCTCAGGATGCCGAGGTATCCGCGCTTGACGGAGCCCCGCTCCGAGAGCGTCCCCGCGGTACGCCAGGCCAGGTCGGCAGGTATGGCGAACGCCGCGCCACGTCCCCAGCCCGAGACCAGGATGCCCAGTACGTTCCCCCGCACGTCGATGAGTGGCCCTCCCGAGAAACCGGGGTAAGGTGTCGCGTCGGTCTGTATGTAACGTTCTAGCCTCGGTCCCCGCCTGGTGCGCACAGGGCCTCCGACGGCGCTAACCACCCCCAGGGTGGCCCTCGGCCCTTCGCCGCGGGAGTGGCTGCCCACGGCCAGCGAGATCTGGCCGACCCTGGCTTCTCCTTCCGCTGGCGCCGCGGGGTCGACGTCAAGGCCCTCCACGTCCAGCACCGCCAGGTCCGTGGAGTGGTCCCTCCCCGCGAACCGCGCCGTCAGGGTTCTTCCGCCGACGGTCTCTACCGAGAGGTCTTCCTCGCGCTCGAGCACGTGGCTCGCCGTCAGCACCTTGTTCTGCGCAAAGACCACGCCGCTCCCAGAACGACGCCTCCGTCCGTTCACCCGCACAACCGACGTCGCCACTCTCTCTACCGCATCTGCCATGCCGTCCGACAGGGCGGCCAAAGTATCCGTGTGCTCCATGGTTCTCTCCTGATCCTGTTGGTGTACACGGATACTCTATCCCTGCTCCGGAAGACGGGCATCACCCGTACGGCTAGTTTTCGCCCGGAAGAACGGCTAGTCATCGAATGTGCGATTCGCGGCAGATGAATGCCCTTGAAAGCATCGATTCAGACTACGTGTCTACGTGCTTCCTGAAGGACGGTACCTGATGCCGAGGGTAGAATGAAAATGGAGCGTCTCGGGAATCATGTCGCCGCCTGCGCGCATGGACGATCGGTGGAAGGGAGAACATGAACCGGAAGAGAAGGGCCGAAGAGCTGCGCAGCCACCGCTGGTACGGGGTGCGCGACCTGCGCTCCTTCGGCCACCGCTCGCGGACCAAACAGATGGGCTACGCCGCGGAGGACTACAGCGGGAAGCCGGTCGTCGGGATCATCAACACCTGGAGTGACATAAACCCCTGCCACGCCCACTTCCGCCAGAGGGCCGAGGAGGTCAAACGGGGTGTCTGGCAGGCCGGTGGGTTCCCGGTCGAGCTGCCCGCCATGTCACTCTCCGAGCCGTTCCAGAAACCCTCGACGATGCTCTACAGGAACTTCCTCGCCATGGAGACAGAGGAGCTCTTGCGCTCTTATCCCATAGACGGCACGGTGTTGATGGGCGGTTGCGACAAGACCACACCGGCCCTGCTTATGGGTGCGATCACGATGAACCTGCCGGCCATCTTCGTCCCCGCAGGACCGATGCTGCGCGGCAACTGGCGCGGCAGCACTCTAGGAAGCGGCAGTGACGTGTGGAAGTATTGGGACGAGAAGCGCGCGGGCACCATCGGAGAATGCGTGTGGGAAGAGATAGAAGACGGTATCGCCCGCTCGCCGGGCCACTGCATGACCATGGGAACAGCCTCGACCATGACCGCCGTCGCCGAGGTCCTCGGCATGACCCTCCCGGGAGCCTCCTCCATACCCGCCGCCGACTCTGGTCACCCCAGGATGGCCTCGTCGAGCGGGCGCAGGATCGTCGAGATGGTCTGGGATGACCTCAAGCCCTCGGACATCCTGGACGGCCACTCCTACGAGGACGCCGTGACGGCCGTGATGGCCCTCGGCGGCTCTACCAACGCCGTGATCCATCTCATCGCCCTGGCCCGCCGCAGCGGCGTACCCATGGACCTCGCACGCTTCGACGAGATCTCACGCCGCGTACCCGTCCTCGCCAACATACGCCCGGGCGGCGAGTACCTGATGGAGGACTTCTATTACGCCGGCGGCCTACGCGGCTTACTCTCCCGCCTCGCGGAGATGCTCCACCTCGACCGTGCCACCGTTGGCGGTCACGCCATGGGCGAGACACTCACCGGCGTCTACAAAGACGAGGTCATCAGACCGCTCGACGACCCCCTGCAGTATGAGGGCGGACTCGCCGTGTTGCGCGGCAATCTGGCCCCCGATGGCTGCGTCATAAAGCACTCTGCCGCAGACCCAGGGATGCTCAGGCATAAGGGACCGGCCGTGGTCTTCGACGGCTACGACGACCTCGCCAGGCGCATAGACGACCCGAACCTCGAGGTAGACGCAGACTCCGTGATCGTTCTAAGGGGGGTCGGCCCCATCGGGGCCCCCGGCATGCCGGAGTGGGGATTGCTACCCATCCCCAAAAAGCTGCTCGAAAGGGGAGTAAGGGACATGGTGCGCATCTCCGACGCCCGCATGAGCGGCACCGCCTACGGCACCTGCGTGCTCCACGTCGCCCCCGAGTCACACGTCGGAGGCCCGCTCGCCCTCGTGAGAGAGGGAGACGAAATCGAGCTCGACGTCCCGAATCGGCGCCTGGAACTCAAAGTGGGAGCGGGAGAACTATCGCGTCGCCGCACCGCGTGGAGACCACCCCAACCGCCATACGGTCGGGGCTACGGGGTCATCTTCGCCAGGCACGCGACCCAGGCCAACGAAGGATGCGACTTCGATTTCCTCGCAGAGGGACCGCCTGTAGCAGAACCCGAGATCCACTGACCACTGGGGCGTGGCGAGCGTGGTCACCAGGGTACCGGGCGGCGGTCCTGGAAGAAGCCGCCGGTAGGGCCGCTGTTTGGTAGCGTCGCCGCCCAGACGAGGGCTTCTGCGCCTTCCTCGACGGAGCGCGTGGCGCCCGAGCCACCCATATCGGTCTGCACCCATCCAGGGTTGACAGCGTTGACCAGGATGCCGCTCCCGCGCAGCTCTGAGGCGAGGATGCGCGTCAGGGCGTTGAGGGCGGTCTTCGAGATGCGGTACCCTGGGGAGCCGCCTCCCATGTCTTCCAGGGCAGCGAGTCCCGTCGAGACATTGACGATGCGTCCGTAGCCGTTGCGCCGCATGAGTGGGATGGCCATCTCGCACAGGCGCCAGGCCCCGAACAGGTTCGCCTCCAGACTCTCCTTCACCCGGTCGAGGTCCGCATCCACGCCTCGCTGGCCCTCGTCGTTGGAGATACCGGCATTGTTCACCAGGATGTCGAGCCGTCCAAACTCCTCCTCGATGGAGCGCGAGAGCCGTTCGACACTCTCGGGGTCTGCTACGTCAAGTTGCCGGACGATCACGCCGTAAGGAAGTCCCGCTGCTGCGGCCCTGCCCTGTTTATCGTCGCGGGAGCCCATGACGACCGTGTAGCTACGCTCGGCGAGCTGGCGGCAGACCTCCAGCCCGATTCCCCGGTTTCCCCCGCTTACAAGCGCGACCTGCCCACTATCCATTGTTCGACCTCCCGATCTTATGTATCTCCGACCTCATTTCGCTCGCGTTCCTATCTACCGATAAGCCCGAACGCCTCCTCGACGGCGCCCTGCGGTGACGACGCCACCGACACGTGCTCACCGAGATCCCAACCTTCCAGGACCACCACTGGTCGCCCGACCTTTCTGGCGAGCCCTATCTCAGAGAGCGTCCCGTACTCGCCACCTATGGCGATGACCACGTCCCCGGAGCACACCACGGCGAGGTTCCGCGCCTGCCCCGCGCCCGTGGCCACAGAGTACGTAAGATACTCGTTCTGCCTCCGCCGGTCCTCGTCGGGCAGGATGCCTATAGCTGTGCCACCGGCCTCGGTGGCCCCCCGGGCTGCGGCCTCCATCACGCCCGAGAGTCCGCCACAGACGACGGTTGCGCCCCTCTCGGCGATTAGCCTACCGACCTCGTGCGCCTTCTCGTAGAGTTCATCCTTGGCTACGCCTGATCCAACAACGGCCACGTAAGGCGTGCCTCTCACAGGGTCGGGTAGCGGGCCGTCTGTCCGAGCACGTACCTGAGGAGACTAACTGCCCCATCCTTGCTCAGGGGCTCGTTCCAGTTGCCGCACTTGGGGGACTGTATGCACGCGGGGCATCCTCTTTCGCAAGGGCATCGGGTGATGACGCCCAGAGTATCACGGGCGAGCGACTCGAAGGCATCGAAGCCGCGCCTAGAGATGCCGACGCCGCCAGGATAGCCGTCGTAGACGAAGACCGTGGGGAGACGGCTCTGGCGATGGACAGGCGTGGAGAGGCCGCCGATATCTGCACGGTCGCACATGGCGAACAGCGGGAGGAGCCCGATCATACCGTGCTCCCCGGCGTGCAGGGCGCCCCCGAAGCTCTCGAAGCTCGGTCTAGCTTCTCTGGGAAGCGGAGGCAGCGTGACCCAGAGTGCCTGCGTCTCCAGAATCACGTCAGGGAGATCCAAAGGGTAGACCCCGACCTCCTTGTCGTCGGCCACCCTTACCTTCTTGAAGTAGGTGACGGAGTCAGTCGTCCTAACCCTGCCCCAGTGGAGCACAGATCCATTCGCGAGGTCCCGCTTCTCGATCTCCTCCAGGACCTCTACGGCGGTCTCGACGCGCGGCCTGGTGTAGTAACGATTGGGGACGCGCCTAGCGACGGCGCGGTGGGAACGGAGATCCAGGCTCTCCACCTCGTATGCGTTCCCGCGGTGGAGGTAGGTCGCGCCCGGATGCAGCTCGCTCGGGGCGCGGGTGGCTTCCGCGGTCCCGATCAACTCTCCTTCACCGTCGGCTATGAGCACTGTCTGGGATGATGCCGAGCGCAGAGAGATGTTGCGCGCAGGGTTGTCCCCGCCGACGTAGACCAGCCGACCTCCGCTGGAAGCTAGCGCCCTATCCTCCATCATCGCCTTCGCCACGCTCCTGTAAGCCGGCCCGAAGTACTCCTCGTCGTCCGCGTCGAGCGGTGCCTCGTGGGCGGCGGCGAGCAGGTGCGGGCCGAGTATGTAGGGGTTCTCCATCGTGACCCTGGCCGCCTCCACCCTCCTGCCGAGGACTCTCGGAGGGTTCTCGAAGAGGAACTGATCGAGAGAGTCGCGGCCGGGGATGTACACGGCGAGGGCGGGGTCCTTGCCGCGTCCGGCGCGGCCCCACTGCTGCCAGATGGAGGCCACGCTGCCCGGGTAGCCGCAGCAGACTACGGCGTCCAGCGCCCCCACGTCCACCCCGAGCTCCAGCGCGTTCGTGGAGACGACGCCGAGAAGGTCGCCGCGGAAGAGTCGGCCCTCGATCTCTCTTCTCTCTCTCGGGGTGTAGCCCGCGCGGTATGGGGAGATCCTGCGCGCACCCTCGACGCCGAGCCTGTCGGCGGCGTAGCGGTAGATGAGCTCGGCAGCCTTCCTCGTCCTGGCGAAAGCTATGGTCCTGACCCCCTGCGAGACCAGGTTCGCGAAAACCAGAGCGCCTTCGGTCAGAAGACTCCGCCTCTCCCCCTTCTCCTTGTCGAGCAAGGGAGGGTTGCGGAAGATGACCCGCCGCTCGCCCGTGGAAGCGCCGTCGCTGTCAACGAGGGTGAAAGGCAGGCCAGTGAGACTCTCGGCGAGCTCCTGCGGGTTGGCTATCGTGGCGCTCGTGAGTACGAAACGGGGATCTCCACCGTGCAACATCGCCACCCGCCTCAGCCGCCTCAGTACGGCAGCCACGTGCGACCCGAATACGCCGCGCAGGACGTGCGCCTCGTCGACGGCCACTATCTCCAGGTTGCGCAGGTAGTCGGCCCAAGGCTCGTGGTTGGGCAGGATGCCGATGTTCAGCATGTCAGGGTTGGTCAGCAGGATGTTCGCCCTGCGCCTGATGTCCGCGCGGAGGGCGTGCGGCGTGTCGCCGTCGTAGGTCGCAGGATGGACGCCGCGCAGGTCGAAGGCCTTGATCTTGCCTAACTGGTCCTGGGCCAGAGCCTTCGTCGGATAGAGGAAGACAGCGCGGCTCTTCGCCCGGCCCAGCGCGTTCTGGAAGGCCGGGATCTTGTAGCATAGCGATTTCCCGCTCGCCGTCGCCGTCGCGACGACGACGTTCTCACCGGCCCGTACCCGCTCGTAGGCCTCCAACTGATGCGAGTACAACCTGGAGGCGCCCATCTTACGCAAAGCCTCGGACAACTCCGGCCGGAGGTCGGGGAAATTCACAAGCGTCGCTTCCCGCTGCGGGAGGCTCGCCACAGTATCCCCAAGAGCCTCGACCGCCCTGCGGCTCATCCCGGCCAGAGAGCTTTTCGCCTGTGTCTCAGTCATGAACCTTCTGCAAAGCTATCGGCACGAACCAGAAAAGTCGATAGCTGAAGCCTGACGGCGCTGTTTCGGGAAGTGGACTTCCAAAAATCGCCTACAGCTCACGCCTTGCGGCGAAGGCCCTTCCGAGGGTCACTTCGTCGGCGTACTCGAGGTCGCCACCGACGGGCAGGCCGCTCGCGAGCGCCGTAACCCTGACAGGCAGGTCCTTCACCTCCTGCGCGATAAACAGTGCGGTCGCCTCGCCCGTGGTGTTCGGGTTGGTCGCGATGACCAGCTCTGAGGTGCCTTCATTTCGGACCCGCTCCAGAAGCTCGGCTATTCGCAGGTCCTCGGGTTCGATCCCGTCCAACGGAGACAGGGCCCCGCCGAGGACGTGGTAGAGGCCTCGGTACTCGTTGGTCCGTTCTATTGGACCGATATCGTAGGGGTCTTCCACGACGCAGATCACGGCCCCGTCCCGACGGGCATCGCGGCAGATCTCACACTCATCGGCCTCGGTCAGGTTGAAGCAGCGCCTGCACGGTTTGATCTTCTCCTTGACCTCCTGCAGCGCCTGGGCGAGCCCTATAGCGTCCTCTTTCTTACCCCTGATTACGTGGAAGGCGATGCGCTGCGCGCTCCTCGGCCCGATGGAGGGCAGTTTGGAGAGCTCTGTAATGAGCCTCTCTACCGGCCTTGCGTAGGTCGCCAAAGAGCCCTTACAGACCCGGAAGGTTCAGGCCCAGGTCCCCGAGGCCGCCGGTGATCCCACCAAGCTTCTTGTTGGCCAGCTCCTGGGAGCTCGTCATCGCTTCGTTGACGGCGGCCAGCACCATATCCTGCAACATCTCGACGTCTTCGGGATCTACCACCTCAGGGTCTATCTCGATGGAGACGAGCTCCATGCTGCCGGTCATCGTCGCCTTCACAGCCCCACCGCCGGCGCTCGCGGTAACTGTCTCGTTCGCGAGCTCCTCCTGAGCCTGCTGCATCTGCTGCTGCATCTGCTGAACCTGCTGCATCATCTTGTT
>DASTKM010000326.1:0-7414 GCA_035715885.1 Rubrobacter sp. | reverse complement strand
AAGGCCGTCACCCTCGGCGTCTCCAACCAGAAAGTAGTGGTCAGGCTGCTCGACTTTCCGCACATGGCGCAAGCCGACCTGCAGGGCGCCATAAGCTTCGAGGCCCAGGACCACATACCGATGCCGCTCGATGAGGCCGTTTTGGACTACGTCGTGCTCGGTCCCAGGGAGGAGCGCTCGGATCTCGACCGCGTTCTGGTGGTCGCCGCCCAGAGGGAGATGATCTCACGTTACACCTCGGCGGTCCGGACCGGTGGCCTGCGGCCTGCCGGCGTGGACGTCAAGGCGCTCTCGCTGACGCGCTCCACCCTCCCCGATCCCTTTTTCGGCGATGAAGGAGCCGTACTCCTCCTCGACGTCGGGGCGGAGATCACCAATCTCGTGGTGGCCGATCGCGGCAATCCCGTCCTTACCCGCTTTGTGCCCGTCGGCCTGGTCGATTTCGTGGCCGCTGTAGTCGAGCTCGCTGACCTTCCTGAGGATGAAGCCGAGAGGTTGACGCTCGATCCGCGGGTCAGGTTGGGTTCGGAGCAGGACGAGGCCCAGGAACAAGAAGGTGATGAAGGTAATTTCGATCCGGCGCTCCTCTACGACGTGAGACGCGGGCTCGAAGGCGCCGCGCAGACCCTCGCCGACGAGGTGCAGCGATCCATCGAACACCACCGCTCTCAGGAAGCAGCCCGCGAGGTCTCCAGGGTCCTTATCTCCGGAGAAGCGGCTTTGGTAGCCAACCTTGACGGGTATCTCGGGGAACTGTTGGACGTCCCGACAAGCCGCGGAAACCCCGTAGAGAAGCTCTCAGCCAACCGCTCCAACATCTCCGACGACCAGTTGAGAGCGATGGAGCCCGTACTCGCAGTCGCGTTTGGTCTCGCCATGGAGGAAGAATGAGGCGAATAAACCTCCTTCCTGCCGACGAGCGGGGCCGCCCCGCAGACAGGTTACGCCGCGGTGTTATCGGTATCCTACTCGTCGTTGGCGCCTTCGTGCTGATCCTGATGGCCGGCGTGTACCTGGTACTGCTTCTGAGGCTGAACGATCTCGAAGACCAGGTCGCAAAGCTGGATGCTGAGATCGCTCGGCAGAACGCGCACCTGGCCGAGTTGAGCCCGTACAGGGATCTCCAGGCGCGTCTCGAAGCCAAGAAGCCGGTCGCCGACGGCATCTACCGCAGCCGCTTCACCTGGGATCAGTTCTTGCAGGGCCTGGCCTTCGTCATGCCTGGGACCACCGCCCTCGACACGTTTACCGCCGAGGCCGCACCGGTCGATATCGACGCGCCTGTCGAGCAGCCCCTGGAGCCACCGGGCACGATCTCGTTTACAGGCATCGCGTTGCCCCGCTACAAGAATGTGGCAGACTTCGTCGTGCGCATGGACAACCTCCAGTATCTCGCTAACGCGGATCTCGAAATAGCCACCGGGCAATCGAACTCACGAGTCTCCCCTGTGAGCTTCGAAGTCGCCTCGGAACTGGTCACGATCGTCGGAGAGAGCGGCACTGAGGTACGGTTGGAAGGTGCATCGCAGGATGAGCTCGCGGCCAGACCGGGCTCGATGCGTACCCGCGAGATCGCCAAAATGAAGCGTCCCTACGGGGCGGCAGGCGAACAGTACGCCAGGCATGCGGGACGTGGGCATCGATGAGTCGCAACGATCGTAACATACTCATCCTCGGGATACTTGGAATAGTGATTATCCTCGTCGGCTACTACTTCCTCCTTTTGAGTCCGCTCCTGCAAAGGCTCGACGAACAGGCCCAGGCGCGGGAGGACAAACAGGCACAGCTTGAGCAGGTGCAGCAAGAGGTAAACGAGCTTGAGGAAGTCAGGCGCAACTCCCCGGAGATCCAAAGCCAGCTTCTCGAACTCAGCAAGAGAGTACCCACGCAGCCGCAGATTCCTACGCTCGTCGTCCAGGTCGAGGAGATAGCGGACGCCTCCGGTGTGACCCAGCTCTCGGTTGACCCGGAACCTCCAACCGCGCCCGCTGGAGGTGGCGATTACCAGGCCGTCCCCGTTACAATGACATTCGATGGGACCTATGATCAGATGCAGGATTTCCTGTTGAGAACTCGTAACCTAACCAGGTTAGTGACGGTGACAGATTTAAGCTACTGTCGCAACCCTACCATTGGTGAAGAGGCCTCGTGCGAAATCGAGGGCGAGGCGTCGGGGGCTACAGACGAGACCACGACGTTGAATCCGGCCGTGGAGGCGCGTCTGTCGGTGGAGGTACAGGCAGACGTCTACTTCCAGCCTGAGGGCGTGCCATCCGGTGCTGAGACCACGGCGCCGACCCCACAGGAGACTACCACTCCGTCACCTCCCGCCGAGGGGACCGGCGGTGGCTAGCCTGCGGCGGGTCGGCCACCGCCTGGCCAACCTCGCACGGGGTCTCGTGGATACGTTCCTGCGTGACAACAGGTTGCTGCCGCCGGTTCTGGCCCTGCTCGCGTTGTTCGTCTTCGCCTGGGTCCTGGCAGGCGTATTCCTCGGTAGAACCGACGAGCAGAAGCCGGTCGCGCACAGGTCCGAGATCGCCCAGGCGGACGGCGCAGGGGGTTCTGATCCTGCCGCTCCCGAGATAGACAACCCCAACGTCGATTCCTACGCGGCCTACCGCAGTAAGGACCCGTTCAGGGAGATCATCGCCAAAGACACGACGATTCCGGAGGGGACGGCCTCGGTTCCCGCAGAACAGCCCACGGGTTCAGGGGGAGCAAACGGGGGTCGCCGCGGCAATGACGGTAATAGACGGGCCGGGGATTCGGACAGAGACGGTTTGCCCGACCGCAAGGAGGCGATCCTGGCCCTCGATCCGAACAACCCTGATACCGACGGCGACGGTATACCCGACGGCCTCGACGACGCCGACGGCGACGGAGTGCCGGACGGTGTCTCGGGTGGCACCGTAGCGGGCGGCGGGAATAACAGGTCAGGCGGAAGTGGGGGAGGCCGTGGCGCGGGTGGCCGGCCAGGACGGGGCGGTGATCTGCTCGACAGCGGTGGGACACTCTCTCCACCTTAGCGGCCCGGGGGCATGACCTCTGCGATCGTTACGTTGTCGGAGCATCCGGCGTGAGGCCGGATGGGCGTCAGGATCGAACCTCCAGCTTCGGTAAGTGTGGGTGGTATGCGCGTGGTTTATATTAGCGGCAGGAGTTTGTCGGTCGTAAAGGCTCGGAGGCGCTTGTGAGGTTCGGTTTTTCTACGGCGGGAGAGTCCCACGGGCCCGCCGAGGTCGCCCTGGTGCACGGGGTCCCTGCGGGTCTCCGGCTCACCGCCGCGGACGTGAACAGGGACCTTTCCCGCAGACAGAAAGGTTACGGGAGGGGTGGACGCCAGAAGATAGAGAAAGACGAGGTCGAGTTCCTGGGCGGCGTGCGCCACGGGTACACTCTGGGCTCGCCCGTTGCCATGCTGATCCGCAACAGGGACTACGCCAACTGGGAACATCGCATGACCCCGGAACCGGTCGAGGATCCACCGCAGAAGATCACACTCCCAAGGCCTGGTCACGCCGACCTTGCCGGGATGCAGAAGTACGACTTCGACGACCTGCGAAACGTCCTCGAACGCTCCAGCGCCCGCGAGACTACGGCCCGCGTGGCAGCAGGCGGCGTGGCGAAGAAGCTCCTGGCCGAGTTCGGGGTCGCGATAGAAAGCGCGGTCTATCGAATAGGTGCCGTCGCCTATCCCAAGGAACAGGCCGTACTCGATGCCGCCACCTCAGACGAGTCCGAGGTGCGCTGTCCCGACCCGGATGTCTCGGAGAGGATGAAGGCGGAGATCGACGCCGCCCGCTACGCCCGCGACGCCCTCGGAGGAGAGTTCGTCGTCGTGGCCAGGGGTTGCCCGCCGGGCCTCGGCTCCTACGTCGACTGGCGCGACAAACTGGATGCCAGGCTCGCCGCAGCCATGATGTCGATCAATGCGATCAAAGGCGTCGAGTTCGGGATGGGATTCGGGCTCGCGGCCAGGAGATCCAGCGAGGTGCAGGACGAGATTCTCTCAGAGAATGGACGTCTCGCCCGCAACAGCAACCGCCTCGGGGGATTCGAAGGCGGGATGACGAACGGGGAGCCGGTCGTTGTCGCGGCGGCGATGAAGCCGATCTCGACGATAGCGAAAGCCCTTCGCACAGTAGACCTGGCCACTGGAGAACCCACCAGGGCTTTCAAGGAAAGGGCCGACTCCTGCGCCGTTCCGGCGGCGGCGGTGATCGGGGAGTCAATGGCCGCGATCGTGCTCGCAGAGGCGTTCCTGGAAAAGTTCGGTATGGACAACATGACGGATATTCGCGCCGCCTACGACGCTTACACCGAACGTGTCGCGAGCACAGGGAACAGACGCTGAAGCATGGACGGGTCCGTGGCCATCGTCGGGTACATGGGTAGCGGCAAGACCACCCTGGGCCGCCTGCTGGCCAGAGCCATGAGCCTCGAGTTCGTGGATCTCGATCGTGCCATCGTAAAGCGGGCGGGCAAGGGGATACCGGAGATCTTTGCGGAACACGGCGAGAAGCATTTCAGGGACCTGGAGCACAGGGCCCTACTCCAAGCCCTCGACGGTAGAACGCCGAGCGTGGTCGCCTGCGGCGGTGGTACGGTAGTTCGTCCCGACAACAGAATCCTCCTGCGCGAGGTGACGACGGTCTTCTTGAGGGAAGATACGGACGTCCTCTACCGCAGGACTCGTGGTGCGGGCCGCCCCCTACGGGCGGCGAGCCGCGAAGAGTTCGGGCTGCGCTACGCACAACGTCTCCCTCTCTACAAGGAGGTCGCCGATCTGGAGGTCGAGGCCGATGGGCGCCCTGCGGCGAAGGTGGCGGAGGAGGTGCTGAGGTGCCTGTCGAGACGGTAGCGGTCCCTGTCACCCATCCGTACAGGGTCTTCATCGGCGCCGGCATCGACCTCGCGGAGATCTTCTCCAGGTCGCTCGAACCTGGTCTCTGCGCTATCTTCACCGACTCGACGGTAGGACCGCTGCACGCGGCGCGGGTGCAAGGAGCCCTACAGAGAGCAGGCTGGCGTGTCGCAGGGAAGATCGAGGTTCCCTCCGGCGAATCCTCCAAGAGCATGGAGGTCTACGCCGCTGCTCTCGGGCGCCTGGCCCGCATGGGACTGACCCGCGACGGTACCATCTTCGCCCTCGGTGGCGGGGTGGTCGGGGACCTGGGCGGCTTCGTCGCGGGCACCTACATGCGGGGCATAGACCTCGTCATGCTGCCAACATCTCTTCTCGCCATGGTGGACAGCGCCGTCGGTGGCAAGGTCGGAGTAGACCTCCCTGAAGGCAAGAACCTGGTCGGCGCCTTCGTCAGGCCCCGTCTGGTGGCGGCAGACCTGGAGTGGGTCGCCACGCTGCCGGAGCGTGAGATCTCCAACGGCCTCGCCGAGACGATCAAGATGGGCCTGCTCTCAGGAGGAGCGTTCTTCGGCGACCTCGGCTTGATCGGGGCCGCCCGCGCAGGTGACCTCGACGCGCTGCAGACACTGGTCCTCGATTCCGTGAGCTTCAAGGCGCGCGTGGTCGCCGAAGACGAGCTGGAAGGCGGGCGGCGCGCGATCCTGAACTACGGTCACACCATCGGCCACGCCCTCGAGGCCGCGGCGGACTACAAACTGCAGCACGGCCAGGCCGTTGCGGCCGGAATGATCGCAGCCGCCAGCCTCTCCCGCGAGCGGTTCGGCCGAGATCTGACCGGTGTGCACGAAGACCTCATAGGAACCGCCGGTTTGCCCCATCGCGTGCCCGACATTGGTGTCGAGCGTACGCTCCTGGCGATTGCCCGCGACAAGAAACGCTCCGCCGCAGACGGACCCGCCTGGCACAGATTCGTGCTCCTCGAAGACATCGGTAGACCCGTACGGAGGGTGCCTGTGAGCGAGGAAGAAGTTCGCGAGGCAATCGGAGCGATCGTTGAGTAAGGTCTTCGTTCTCAACGGCGTGAACCTCAGCACCCTCGGCACCCGCCGCCCCGAAATCTACGGAACAATGACCCTCGACGACATAGAGAGGCTCCTAAGGGATGAGTTTCCGGCTCTAGACCTGGAGTTCAGGCATACGGACTACGAGGGCGAAATGGTCGCTTTCATAAAGGAAGCGGCGGGCTCCGACGGGCTCGTCATAAACGCCGGTGCCTGGACCCATTACTCTTACGCTCTGCATGACGCCCTGGAATCCCTGGATGCACCGAAAGTCGAGGTTCATCTGTCCAACGTGTACACCAGGGAGGAGTGGCGCCGGGAGTCGGTCATCTCACCGGCGGTGGACGCCGTGATCGCGGGCATGGGCCCCCACGGTTATGCCGCCGCGGTCAGATACGTTCTCGGGTGGGGGACTTGAACAGAGTCCGCCCTCCGCTATGAGAGGCTCTCCTTCGGTGCTATTATCCCAGCGCGGCTCCAGGCTGACAGGCAAAGAAACTGTGCGATAATATCGCCGCGTCTGCGCCGGGTTTACGCCGCGCAGGTCCGCTGAGAAGATCAGGCGCCGTGAACGGGAGCTTCCGACCATGATATCCACCAACCAGTTCAGGAACGGTACGGCCATCCGGGTCGATGGCAAGCGGTTCACGATCCTGTTTTTCCAGCACGTCAAGCCGGGCAAGGGCGGAGCGTTCGTAAGGACGCGGCTCAGGAACATAGACAGTGGGGCCGTGGTCGAGAAGACCTTTCGTGCGGGGGAGAAGCTCGAGAACGTGAGGACCGAGTCGCGGCCGATGACATACCTCTACAGGGATGGGGACCTGCTCTACTTTATGGACTCGGAGACCTACGATCAGGTGCCGGTGCCCACAGGCGTCGTCGGCGAGGCGGCATGGTACATCGTTGAAGGCGGCACCGTCTCTGTGCTTTCGGCCGACGGTGAGGTCGTAAGCGTAGAGCCGCCTGCCCACGTGGACCTCGGGGTCTCGGAGACGGATCCCGGCCTCAAGGGCGACACGGCGACAGGGGGGACCAAGCCGGCCACCCTGGAGACAGGGGTCGTAGTTCAGGTGCCGCTCTTTATCAACGTGGGCGATCAGGTAAGGGTGGACACCCGCTCCAACGAGTACCTGACGAGGGTCTGAAGCGTGGTGGACTGGAGAGGCCCTTGAGCCGGCGGACGGCCCGCAAGCAGGCGTTCTTGAACCTGTATCAGAGCGACGTAAACGACTGTCCTCTCGGCCCGACCATGGAGCGTTGGCGGGAGTATAGGGGCAATCTCCAGGAGTATGCGGTCACCCTTGCCCGCGGCGTGGAGGAGGAGCAGGAACAGCTCGACGCCTTGCTCTCCGAAGTCTCGGTAGGGTGGCCGGTGCACCGCATGAGCGCGGTGGACCGTTCGATCCTTCGCCTCGCGCTCTACGAGATGCTCTTCGTGGACGACGTCCCCCCCGAAGTCGCGGTAAACGAAGCCGTTGAGCTG
>DASTKM010000325.1:0-3986 GCA_035715885.1 Rubrobacter sp. | reverse complement strand
AGCCCACGCTCGAACTCGCCCTCCTCGCTGTCTCTAGCCCACCCCATCGATAGGGGCCTCGGTCCCTCAATAGTAGCCGCCCGGGACCCCTGGAGCTCTTGCGGCGCCACGCGAAGAGCTCGAGCCAGCTTGTCAAGCGTGCCAAAGTGCGGACGCCCGATCTTGCCAGTCTCGATCGCAGAGACGGTAGTGGGACTCACGCCAGCCTCCCTGGCCAACCTCACCTGGGTCCACATCCGCAAGCGACGGATGTTCTCCAAACGCTCGCCTACATCAGCCATGTTCGCTCCTCACTCTTAGTTTGCCACAGCATACCATAAACTGTGTAAAAGACCATTGTTAGCTGTTTTTTTCACCAAAATCTGGTGAAAAAATGGTTGACAACTGTGTTGTATGGTGTATAGTGTCCACGAGAAGGGAGTTTGGTCCCGGGTTGACGGGGCGAGACAGAGAAGGAGGTGCAAGGAACATGTTGAGTCCATTCCGTGGGTTTTACGATGCTCAGAGTGAGGTGGATCGCCTCTTTGGCGAGATGCTGGGCCCTCTTGGTCGCGGACGGGGGCGTCAGGGAGGAGGGCAGCTCGCCCAGTGGGCGCCGGCTGTGGACGTGCTCACCAAGGATGGGGATCTGCTGATCCGTTGCGAGCTTCCTGGGGTCAAGCAGGAGGATGTGGACATCACTCTTCAGAATGGGGTGTTGACCATCTCAGGTGAGCACAAGGTCGATGAGGAAGAGGATCGTGGAGGCTACCATGTCAGGGAGCGCCGCTATGGCTCCTTCCGTCGCAGCATGACCTTGCCAGAGGGAGTGGACGAGAGCAAGATCCACGCCCGCTTTGAGGACGGTGTGCTGGAGCTCAGCGTGGAGGGAGCCGCTGTCGAACAGGCCCCAAAGCGCATCGAGATAGAGGGCTCGGGCGGCTAAGGCCTCGCCTGAGTAGGGGGAGGAGGGCCGGCCAATAGCCGGCCCCCCCGGCGAGCGACCATCTCCGGAAGCGAGTAGAGGGAGAGAGTCGACTACACTTGGACCGTGCTGGTCACACATGATACCGAGATCGAAGTGCTGCTGGGTCGCTTGACCGACGAGATTCTGCACAACTCCAACGATTCGCTGGTCGGCTTGTATGTGTACGGCTCTCTTGTTACCGGGGACTTCGATAAAGACAGGAGCGACATCGACCTGCTCGCGGTCGTCGACTCCGATGTCGACGGTGACACTTTCGACCGTTTGGACAGGATGCACGCACGCTTTGTGGAAGACCATCCTGCGTGGGAAGACCGCATCGAAGTAGCGTACGTGCCTGCCCCTGCGCTGTGGAACTTCAGGACCCGGACAGACCAGATCGCGGTCGTCAGCCCGGGCGAACCGTTCCACCTCAAGGCAGCCGGAAAAGATTGGCTCATCAACTGGTACATGGTCCGCGAAGTAGGCGTCACCCTCTGCGGCCCGCCGCCCAGTGCCATGATCCCGGAGATCTCGCAGTCCGAGTTCGTCGAGGCGGTGCGAGAACAGGCATACAGCAGAGCTCTCTTAGGCTGAGCGAGGGCCAGGACCACGAAGCGGGCGATGAGGCTGGCCTCCAAGAAACGGTGCGTTTCGTGCACGACGTTGCCAGCCGGATCACCGGTACCGTGGAAAGCGCCTCCGACGCCTCGGGGTGATACGGTTGTGCGAAGGCCGCCGCAAGCAGGCCGGTGTCCGAGTCTACCCTCCTTTCACGCTAGAATAATCCCTTCATCCAACATCTTGCGGGAGGTGCACACTTGAGATTCATGTCAGGTTCGCGTCCGGGACGGTGGGTAGTCTGGATCTTGTATCGCACCATCAATAGACCATTGCCTCTCCCGCATGCGGCTGAGTGGATGATGATCCCCGAGCACTCAGTGGACCAGGTTCTGGAGACGGGAGCCCTCCGCAGCCTCTACCCTCAGGACGTCCTCGAAGCCGCGCGCCGCATGGACCGCCAGCGCCGTGAACACGACGAACGCTATGCCAAAGACTCGTAGAGCGCTCATGCGGATTCCGTGTAACACAACCACGACGGCCTGAGATCTGCGAAGTCTTGAGGTGGCTTTAGAATCGGTGTGCCCTGGAGGGTCGCTCTCACCCCATTGTCGGCATGGTACTCCAGCTGCTCCTCCGCAAGCCCGGCAAAGAGAGGTGCTCGGCGAAGAATCCCGGTTATCATCGCTCCACCTTTCTCTCCGGCTCCCTCAGCCACAAAGAGACGTGCTCAGGCTGCATCGTCTCCCGCACGGTCGAGAGCAGTTCTGAGTTCAGAGTGTCTATGTCCCTCTCGTCGCGCAGCTTCGCGGAGAACACTTCCAACGTTCTGGCGGCGTCATACTTGCGGCGATAGAAGCTGTGGTCGATGAAGTTCTGGACGCGCCGCCTCAGGGGATTGAAAAGCGCCGCTATCAAGAGAGTGGATGCCACGATGGCTAGTTGCGACTCGCTTCCCGTGAGCCCGCGGAACGCGTACTGGATGGACAATACGCTGCCCACGTAGACCGCTACCAGCGTCACCGTCAGAGCCCCGTAGACCAGGGTGCGGTTGATGATGCGGTCTATGTCGTAGAGGCGGTACTTGAGGATCGCGACGGCGGCGGAGACGGGGATGCTCAGAAAGCCGAGCGTCCAGAGGAATCGACCGAGCACCTGGAAGACCGCGGGGGCGATCTCGCTGAGGATCAGGGGCGTCAGTAACCCCACCGTGGTAGCGTAGGTGAACCACTTGAGCTGCAGCCTTTGCTCGCCACGGGAGCGATAGAAACGCAAGATCAGGGAGAAGATCGTCGCGGCGACGCAGATCAGCCCGCCGAGGCCGCCGACGACCCCTAGGACCTCGAGGGCCGGAGCGATGGCCTGGACGCCGAACGGGTTGCTGGCGGATGGGAAGTCCACGAAGGGACCAGGGCTCAACGCGCCGATGACCAGAGAGCCCCCGATGAACGCCCCGATGGCCCAGACCATCGGTCGCCAGCGGCGCGAGAGCAGCTTTCCGTCGGGGAACAGCAAAACCAGGAACAAGATAAAGACCAAGTACGCGTTCTGGGCCTGGGCGGCGAACCACGCTGCGACAGCGCCCCCGGACAGCGTCGGGCCGTCAGGGGCGAGCGCCACGGTCGCGTACTGCCCTGAGAACATAGCCACGCCGACCAGGACGCTGGCGGCGAGGAAGATCCAACCAATAACGTTGCCTGGACGGCGGGAGGAGATCAGGGCGCCCAGAGTGGCGAAGGTGGGGGCGATGATCGCCGAAGTGACCTCGTAGAGAGGGGCCTCGCAACGGTTGGCCAGACCAAGTACGAGAGAGCCGGCCACGAGCGAGATCGTTACCACCCATAATCCCCGGGCGAGAATACGGGCCCTCATCGTGGCTCCTTCGGTTCCCGGAGCCACAAGGTGACGTGCTGCGGCTGCATTGTATCCCGCACCACCTTTACAAGGTCGCTGTTCAACGCGTCGAGGTCCGTCTCGTCGCGTAACTTCGAGGAGAACTCGTCGAGCGTCTTCGCCGCATCGTACTTCCTGCGGTAGAACAGCCGATCTATAGACGCCTGAATGCGCCGGTGCAGTGGATTGAACAGCGCGGCTATAGCCAGCGTGGAGGCCACGATAGCCAGTTGCGATTCCTGGCCTGTGAGGGCGCGTAGCAGACCCTGGAGCGAGAGCACACCGCCAAAGTAGACCAGCGCCAAAGACACCGTGAGGGCGCCGTAGACTAGAGTGCGGTTGATGATGATGTCAATGTCGTAGAGACGGTACCTCAGCATGGCTATACCGACCGCCGCGTAGAGGCACACATTGATAGCGACCTCCAGCAGGTTCCCCAGCGATCGGCTCAGGCTCAGCATTTCCCCGCCAAGAGCGTAGGCTATCAGGATGGCGCACAACCAAATTAGCTGCTGCCCGACTAGAAAGGAGGCTCCCAGGGCGGCGGCCAATGCGAACCACTTCAGTTGTTGTCGTTCTATCCCGCCCG
>DASTKM010000324.1:0-3545 GCA_035715885.1 Rubrobacter sp. | reverse complement strand
CTCCGCTTCCTCACGGGCCTCGCAGTCGAGGCGGCCCATTAGGCTTCACTGATAGGTCGAGCGTTGTAGCCGTCCGGGGACCACAGCGTTGGGGAAAACGTTTGGGAGCGAGGCGAAGGAGGTAGGTATTTGCTTCGGATCACGACAAGGAGGCACCACGCATGGCGCATCCTGACGTTACCCTCAAGGGCATACTCTGGTCTACGGCCTCGACCTCCGACAGGTCGACTTCGATAGTTGCGTCGTTGAGGCGGTACTCGGTGTTGTGATCCAGACCCGGTGTATTCCTACTGAGTCATAGCGAAAGGAAGCGGGGCGGTCGCCGCTCGTTCCCTTCTTGCGCACCTAAGCGCTTAACCGCAAGGTCATAACTCCTTCGGAATTGAGCTGCACTGTGAAGGACGGTCCCGTTGTCGCGATCGGCGTCGGTCGACACGCGGTCGGTCGCGACGACGGCACCCGCCGACGCCTCCTGTGCGCAGCCAAAAGCGTGTCGGAATAGGGTCATGGTGGCTACACGCCGCAAGGATCACTCCTTTGGAGGATGCGCCGCACAGCACTCAATTGGTATGCTCCTCGTCACACGCGGGCGCGAAACGAAGTGGGCTCCCTCGTAAGCCCAAATGGCGGAAAGGAGCTTGTTGCAAGGGTTGATGAACCGGAAGCTCTACTACGGCTGGGTGGTCGTGTGGGTGGTGTTTGCCGCGCTGCTCGTCTCGGCTGGAGTGCGAGCGGCACCGACGGTGCTCATAAACCCACTCGAGTCCGAGCTCGGCTGGGGCCGGGCTGCGATCTCCGCCGCGATCTCGATCGGGCTCCTGCTCTACGGCCTCTCCGGGCCTGCCGCCGGCTGGCTGATGGACCGCTTTGGCCCCAAGCCCCTTACGCTCTTCGGTCTAGGCCTTATCGGCTTGAGCACCTTGATGGGCGCGGCCATAACCCAGCTGTGGCAGCTCAATCTGTTCTGGGGAATACTTAGCGGCCTGGGCACCGGTGTCGTCGCTCCCGTCCTGGGAGCGACGGTAGCCAACCGCTGGTTCGTGGAGCGGCGGGGCCTCGTCCTCGGCATCTTCGGGGCTGCGGCCTCTGCCGGTCAGTTGGTCACGGTGCCCGCCCTGATGTGGCTCGTCGTGCAGATCGGGTGGAGAGCCGGTACGGTAGTCCTCGGCGCGATCGTCCTGCTCGTGCTCGTCCCCGTACTCCTCTTGATGCGCGATGACCCGTCCTCGGTGGGCCTGCGGCCCTACGGCGAGCCGGACGAGAGCACCGCAGAAGAGAGCCCCGCCCCCGAGCCTTCCACCGCCGTGGCACAGCAGCCGGGGCCGGGCGGCAGCCCTCTCCTGGGCGCCCTCCGCAGCCCGGTGTTCTGGCTGCTATCGGGGAGCTTCTTCATCTGTGGCGCCTCCTCCAACGGCATAATAGGGGTCCACTTCGTCCCCCACTCCATAGATCACGGCATTCCCGAGGTCACGGCCGCGAGCGTCCTGGCCATCATGGGCGCGATGAACTTCGTCGGCACGCTGGCTTCGGGCTGGCTCACCGACCGCTACGATCCGAGGAAGCTCCTGGCCATCTACTACTCGCTCAGGGGGCTCTCCTTGCTGCTCCTGCCGTTTGTCACGGAGTTCGCGGGGTTGACCGTATTCGCGGTCTTCTTCGGGCTGGACTACATAGCGACCGTGCCTCCGACAGTGGCGCTGGTAGCGGACCGCTTCGGACGAGCGAACGTGGGGGCGATCTTCGGCTGGGTTTTCTTCGGACACCAGATCGGAGCGGCGCTCGCCTCCTACCTGGGAGGAGTGGTCCGCATCTCCCTGGGCGACTACACGGCGGCGTTCCTGGGAGCCGGAGTACTGGCCATCCTCGCCTCGCTCATGGTCCTCGTCATCAGGCGCGAGCCCACTCCTTTTGGACCCGAGACCGCCAGAGCGTAGAGAAGAAGTGGTGTCGGTAATCCGCAGCCGAGATACTGGCGTCATGTCGGGGTGCGCTGACTCTCGCCTGATGGCATCATGCACGGTGTGTTGCGGTTCGTTGTGCAAAGCGGATCGGGAGGAGACGAAAATGTCTGCACAAGAGAACAAGACCCTGGTGCGTAGGGAACAACAAGAGCTCTGGAACCATACCGGTGACCTCGACGCAGCAGACGAACTCTTCGCTGCCGATCAGGCCGAGGCTGCCAAGCACCAGGCAGCACATTTCCGCAGAGGCTTCCCGGATGTGGTAAGCACCATTGAGGACATAATAGCCGAGGGGGACAAGGTGGTTGCTCGCTGGAGGAGCCGAGCCACCCACCAGGGGCAGTATATGGGCACTCCTGCCAGCGGCAAGGAGGTGGAACTCACGGGCATCTCCATCTACCGCATAGAGGAAGGCAAGATCGCCGAGGAGTGGAGTGTGGAGGATGAGTATGGCTTGATGGCTCAGATCGGCGCGGTTGCTGAGACCGAGCAATAGGAGGATCTCTAGCCACACTACTGCATTCCGCTACAGCCAGAGCGCCTCCCCCGCCCAGCCTATGGCACTGTGCTGGTGTTAAGCTCCCGTGCCTCATAGGCTGGCGCCACGACGAGGTATATGCCAGCGTTGGCCATGGCCTCAGGCACTTCGTCCTCCACGCTGGTTCCCTGGGCTAGCAACTGGGCGAGAACTACGCTCGCCTCTACGCGCTTAGCCGCATGCTCATGACCCCTTCGAGGCTGAGCTGTATGGTGAAGGGCAACGCCGTTGTCGCAATCGGCGTTGACCGAGGCGGAGCCGGTCGCGACAACGGCGCCCGTTGACGCCGCCGCGTATCTGAGCAGTGAGGTGAGGCGGAACGTCTCGACGGGCGTGGTAAGGATTGGAGGGGTAACAAAACCCGGTTTGAATGCAAACAGTTTGCGCCGAATTTGTGGGCTCTCTATCTTGGTACACGAGAGAGACGCATAAGGGAGAGTGACATGACACCGCCTGCCGAGATGTCGGGGCAGCATGAAACGGCACGCCAGCAAAGTAGGGCTGCATGGGGCGCTGTGGCTCGCGGCTGGTACGCTCAGCGCGAAGAACTCTGGAAGGCCTCTCGTCCAGTCAGCGAGTGGATGGTCCGAAGACTCGATCCTAAGCCGGGGGACACCGTGCTCGAACTGGCCGCCGGTCTGGCCGACACCGGGCTCATGGCGGCACGCTTGGTGGGTGAGTCAGGGCGTGTCATAGTCACGGATTTCACGTCCGAGATGGTCGCTGCGGCCCGTCGGCGGGCGGAGGAGCTGGGCGTGCAGAACGCGGAGTTCAGGGTACTCGATGCCGAGCGAATGGACCTCAAGACGGAAAGCGTCGACGGCGTCCTCTGTCGCTGGGCCTACATGCTGATGATCGATCCCTCTGCGGCTTTTGCGGAAACCCGGCGCGTGCTGCGTCCTGGAGGTCGGCTAGCTTTCTCCGTCTGGGCTGCCCGCGAACACAACCCGGCTCTCTCGCTCGTGGGCAGGGTACTGGAATCGCAAGGACATATTCCGCCGCCGGACCCCGAGGCGCCCAGCGCCTTCGCTATGGCCGATCCGGGG
>DASTKM010000323.1:0-2276 GCA_035715885.1 Rubrobacter sp. | reverse complement strand
GTCTATACCGGCCACGTAACGGTACAGCCACTCGCCCACCGAGCCCAGAGAGTAGTGGTTGAAGGAGTTCATGTTCGGCGACTGGAAGCCGTTCTCCTCCGTCCAGCCGTCCCAGCGCTCCCAGATGGTGGTGGCCCCGTTCTTTATGGTGTACCCCCACGAAGGGTAGGTCTCATTGCCCAGCAGACGATAGGCGACTTCTGTATATCCGGCCTCAGTGAGGACAGGACACAGGAAGCCGACGCCTGCGAACCCCGTCGAGAGGTGCCAGTCTTCCCTCTCTATGGACTTCACCAGGTGTTCCGCGGCGGTGGATCTCAGGTCTTCTGGTAGAAGGCCCATGTGAAGGGCGAGGAGGTAGCAGGTCTGGGTATCCCCTTCTATCCGGCCATCAGGAAAGACGTAAGCCGCTTGGAAGGCGGCCTTGATCCGCTCGTTGAGGTCCCTGTATTCCCTGGCGTCCTCATTGCGGCCCGTGGCCTCTGCCATCTCGGCAATCAGCTTCGCGCCGTAGGCCCAGTAAGCTGTGGCGAGGAGATGTTTGGGGGTATGATCCCCTTTCGGGGAGAGCCAGTCGCCATAGTTGTTTCCCATCCTGTTCTTGCGAATGAGGTCGGGATTGGCCTCGTGCAGATACTCCATCCAGCGGGTCATAGCGTCGTAGTGGCGCTCGACGATGCGCGTGTCGTCGTAAGTACGATAGATCGTCCACGGCACGATAACGCCAGCGTCACCCCAGGCCGGTGCGCCCCACCTCAGGTCGATGAGTCCTGAACCTCCTGGCAGGGGGGCCACATCGGGGAAGGCGCCCTCCGGAGACTGGGCGTCCTCGACATCGGTCATCCACTTCTCGAAGAAGGCGGCGACGTCCATGTTGAAGGAGGCGGTGCGGACGAAGACCTGGGCGTCCCCCATCCAGCCGAGGCGCTCGTCGCGCTGCGGGCAGTCGGTCGGCACGCTGAGGAAGTTGCCGCGCTGGCCCCAGACGATGTTCTCCTGTAGTTTGTTGACCATACGGCTCGAGCACTCGAAGGACCCTGAAGGGGGCGTTGCCGAGTGTACTACGCGGCCTGTGACCGCCCCGGGCGGCGGCTCGCCAGGATAGCCTGTGATCTCGACGTAGCGGAAGCCGTGAAACGTGAAACGCGGCTCGTAGATCTCCTCACCATCGCCCCCAAGCACGTAACGGTCCGTCGCCCTGGCAGAGCGCAGGTTCGTGGTGTAGATCGTACCGTCGGGGTTGAGAGCCTCGGCATGGCGCAGGATCACCTCCGTTCCTGCCTCGCCTTCGACCTTCAGACGCACCCACCCTACCATGTTCCGTCCCAGGTCGAGGACGTAACGGCCGCTCTCTGGCTCGGTGACGGTCTTCGCTTCCAGCTCTTCGGTGACCCTGATGCCCTCGTCCGGCTGGGCGACGAGGTTGGTGTCCCCAATCTCCTCTACTTCCACCCCGTACCATCCAGAGTCGTCGAATCCGGGCTCTGCCCAACCAGGCATCTCCCTACGGGCGTCGTATGACTCGCCCATGAGGAGGTCGGAGTAGAGGATCGGGCCTGTGGAGCATCTCCACGAGCCTTCTGTCGCGAGGCTCTCTGTCGTGCCGTCCTCGTACTCGACGTTGAGCTGCGCGAGAAGCTGCGGGCGAGTGCCGTAGTGGGCACCCCTGTGTTTGGGGTCGAAACCGACGAATCCTGCGAACCAACCGTCGCCGAGGATGGCGCCGAGGGCGTTGGGGCCATCAGCCAATAGCGGCGTGACGTCGTAGGTCTGGTACTGGATGCGCCTGTCGTAGTCAGTCCAGCCTGGGGCGAGCACGTCGTTTCCTACCCTGTTCCCGTTTATGTACAGTTCATAGACGCCGCGGGCTGTCGCGTAGAGGCGGGCTCTGTTGACCGGTTTGTCCAGTGGAAATTCCCTGCGCAGGTTAGGGCTCGGGGCGAGTCCGTTGGCCAGGTCATCGTACTCTTCCCCCGAGGGTGGTTCCAAATCCCCTGACGGGTCTTTGCCTGCGGAGATCCAGGCTCCCTCCCAGTCCGACTTCTCAAGCAGGCCCATCTCGAAGACGGCCGGGCGGCTGTAGGGCGAAGGGTTGTTGGCCCCGTCCCAGACACGCACCTTCCACACGCATTGCGAGCCCGATCGCAGCGCCTCGCCCTCGTACTCGACGCCGATGGTGCGGTCTGACTCGACCCTGCCGCTGTCCCACAGCAGGTCCTCCTCCGCTGCGAGGTCCCTTTCGCTAGCGGCGACCAGGATGCGGAAGGCCGACTGCA
>DASTKM010000322.1:0-4813 GCA_035715885.1 Rubrobacter sp. | reverse complement strand
CCTGGCGGTCGCCATAGGGACGAGCCACGGGGCCTACAAGTTCACCAAGGAGCCCGACCGCGAGGTGCTGGCTATGCACATCATCGAGGAGATCAACCAGCGGCTGCCAACCACGCACCTGGTCATGCACGGCTCCTCCAGCGTGCCCAAGGAGCTCGTGGACTTAATCAACCGCTACGGGGGAGAGATAAGGCCGACGTGGGGCGTGCCGGTCTATGAGATCCAGGAGGGCATAAAGCACGGCGTCAGGAAGATCAACGTCGACACCGACCTGAGGCTGGCCGCCACTGGCGCGATCCGCAAGGCGTTTGCCGAGGACCCCTCGGAGTTCGACCCGCGCTACTACCTCAAGCCCGCCCGCGAGGCGATGAAGGGGGTCGTCAGGGACCGTATGGAGGCTTTTGGGCTGGCCGGCCACGCCGGTGACTACGAGCCGATAACGCTGGAGGAGATGGCCGAGCGCTACAAGGAGGAGGGCCATCTGCTCACGACCACCTAGTGGCTGCTGGCTTCTGACGGGTCGATCCTCGGCTGGCCACGTGCAGCCTGGTAGGAGATCGAAGTTGGACTCCGGCACGATCCCGAGCGGCTGGTCAAGGAGGTGTGCGAGGCTGTCCTCGTTCGCCTCTGAAGTGCGGCGCCAGCTCGCCACCGGCACCGCCTCCGGCCGCCGGCGGACCGACCGCGCGGAGCTGGCCGAGCTGGTGGATGCCGCCGGTGACTGGGACGCCCGGGGCGTGACCTTCCGCACCTCGAGCGGCGCCGTCGCGCGCTTGGTGGTGCGCCTGTAGCGCTCGAAGGTCGGCCTGTGCTGTCGCCCGGAGGTCTGGGCACAATAAAAATGATGGTTGCAACCGACAGACAGGAGAAAAGAGTGGCCGTAAGAGTAGGCATAAACGGGTTCGGACGGATCGGGATGCTGACCGCCAAGGCCGCGATAGAGCGCAGCGACGACGACATCCAGATCGTTGCGATCAATGACCTGATGCCGATGGAGAGCCTGGCGCTTCTCTTCAAGCGTGACTCCGTACACGGGATCTGGCACGAGGACGTACAGCTCGACGGTAACATCCTCAGGGTCGGCGACCGCGAGATAAAGACCTTCGCCGAGCGCGACCCGGCCCAGATTCCCTGGGGCGACGTGGGCGCGGACCTGGTCGTGGAGTCCACGGGCGTCTTCACCGACGGCGAGAAGGCCGCCGCGCACATAGAGGGCGGCGCGAAGAAGGTGATCATCTCCGCCCCCGCCAAGAACGTCGACGCCACCTTCGTCTTCAAGGTCAACCACGAAGACTACGACCCCGAATCGCACAACGTCGTCTCCAACGCGAGCTGCACCACCAACTGCATCATCCCGATGGTGAAGGTCCTGCAGGAGAACTTCGGCATAGAGTCCGGGTATATGACTACCGTGCACGCCTACACCAACGACCAGAGCCTCCTCGATGCGGCGCACAAGGACCCCAGGCGCGCCCGGTCCGCTCCGAACAACATCGTCCCGACCTCCACGGGCGCCGCGCGGACGGCGGGTGTGATCTACCCGGACCTCCAGGGCAAGGTGGACGGCATGGCGATGCGTGTCCCGGTGCCCGACGGGTCCATTACGGACTTCGTCGCCCGCCTCAACACCGAGGCGAGCGTGGACGACGTCAACGGCGCATTCAAGCAGGCCGGCGACGGCGAGCTCTCGGGCATCCTGGAGTACTCCGACGCACCGGTCGTCTCCAGCGACATCGTCGGCAACCCGGCGAGCTGCATCTTCGACCCTGCGCTGACCATGGCCAACGGTAACAACGTCAAGGTGCTCGGCTGGTACGACAACGAGTGGGGCTACTCGAACCGCACCGTGGACCTGGCGCAGTACATGGGTGAGAAGTTGTAGTCCGCAACCTGAACAAGTTTTGCAGGTCCGAGGGCGGGTTGCGTCCCCGGACCGCGGCTTGAGGATTAGAAGCAGGGAGGTGAGATGCTACGAAGCCTGAGTGGCGCAAGCCGTTCCTAATCTCGAGCAGGACCAAGCATCTGCTCAGTGATCCGTCGGCGAGTCCAAGCGGGCGACTTCGGACTGCCAGCCTGGGCCGGACGAGGATATACTGAAAGTCCATGGGTGGGAACGACAAGTTGCGGGTGGTGGCGTTCGGCGGCGGTACGGGGCTTCCGGTGCTGCTACGAGGGTTGCGCGATCGCGTCGGCGACCTCGCCGCGGTCGTCACCGTGGCGGACGACGGCGGCTCGAGCGGCCGACTGAGGCAGGAGCTCGGGGTGGCGCCGCCGGGCGACGTGCGCAACTGCCTGGTCGCCCTCGCCGGGCGCAAGAACCTGGCCGAGGTCTTCAACTACCGCTTCGAGGGCGGGGGCGACCTCTCCGACCACAGCGTCGGCAACATCATCATCGCGGCGCTCGCCGACATGGCCGGGGGGTTCTGCGAGGGCGTGGAGCAGGCGGCGCGTTTTCTGAGGATCAAAGGGCGCGTCTACCCGGCGGCGATGGAGAGCCTCACGCTCGTGGTCCGCTACGCCGACGGCACGCTAACCCGGGGGGAGTCGGTGGTGCACGAGATCGGCAAGGCAGTCTCGGAGGTCTCGGTGGAGCCCGCCGGGGCCGCGGCGCCCGCCGGTGTGATCTCCGCCATAGAGTCGGCCGACGTGGTGGTCCTGAGCCCGGGGAGTCTCTTTACGAGCACGATCCCCGCCCTGCTCGGCGCGGGGGTCCGCGAGGCGCTCGCCGCCTTCTCCGGGCCGGTCGTGTACGTGGCGAACGTGATGACCCAGCCGGGGGAGACCGCCGGTTTCTCCGTCTCGGATCACCTGCGGGCACTCGCCGACCACGCCGGGCCGGTCGTGACCGACGTGCTCGTGCACGCCGGCGGGATGCCCGAGGAGCTGGTCGCCCGCTACGCGGCGGAGGGGGCCGCGCTGGTGGAGGTGGACCGCGAGGAGATCGCGGCCGTGGGCGTCCGGCTGCACGAGGCCGGGCTTCTTCCGTACGAGATCGGTGCGAGCGTCCGTCACGACCCCGACCGGCTTGCGAGGGAGGTGTGTGAGGCTGTCCTCGTTCGCTTCTGAACCCTGGGCCAGGGATCAAGGCTTCGAGTGGTGAGCGCCTCGATCCGAGATCACCACCACGGTATCGCAGCCAGTTGGCCAGATAAGCGTCACTTTCTGGCACGACGAATCGGGCGTCATCGGCTTGCATGCACCACTTTGGCTTGAAGAAGAGAGCCTTCACAATTATCTGGCACGGTATGCGACCCTTTGTAAGGCCCCGACTTGCCCAGTCGGGGCCTTACACATCTGACGATCCTTCCTTTGCCGCCTCGACCCATGCGTGGGCTCTTCGCAGCCTGTATTCAGGCCCAGTGCGCACGGCGCTGGTACTCTGGCAAGGCCCCGAATACGAACCCTGCGGCCAATAGGTACCTTGTCCGGACCACACCATGATCTGTTCCCGAAAGAGGCAATGAATCACATCTCAAGATCAATCCGGCGGGTGCGAGGCTCACGGGAGGGCGCCCCGTTGCTTTCGGTAATACAGTCGAGCCTCAAGCCTTGCCTCGCCAGGCGATTGCTGCCTGCCAAGAGACGGAGAAAAGGCGCCTAATAACCCCGATTGCGGCCGCTTCGGCTATTGGCCCAAGAACCGTCCCGGACGCTCATAACGGTCTTTAGACCCATACTCGTAGATCGCTCTAGGTGACCATGGACCAAGGGATCGGCTGCACCGATCAGTGTCCTGCGGAGTCGCCGCGGAAACCATAAGTGGTAAACGAGTGGTGTACGTCAGACGGTCGGCCCATCGGATAGAGCCAAAAGTCCCGCAAAACGAGGCTTTTTGTGGCGCGCTTGGCAGGACTCGAACCTGCAACCTCCTGATTCGTAGTCAGAAGCAGCGTGTTTCCAGTTGTTCGCAATGGTTCAGAAATTCGCTTATTCAAGCCAAACCTTCAAATAGAACGTTTTTCGATGTTCGCAGACGTTGGCCCCGGTAACTGTCAAATCTCTGTCAACCGCCCTCGCTTTGGCGGCGGGGCTTGATGCGGTTGTGGTAGTGGTAGTTCTGGCGGCATCGGCTGTCGCAGAACTCTTTGTCCTTGCGAGGCTTGCGAGATGTAGCGCTCCCGGGGATTGGGGGCGCGTAGGAGATAATACGTCCGCAATACCTGCATTGAGAGAGCTTGTCAGAAGAGATCATCACCTGATACATCTGTAGATACATGGCCCCTAAGAGGTTACGGGGACGCCATGAGCCTGCTGCTAGCCCTGGTCCAGGTGTGCCGTGTAGAGGTGCGTACGGGTTACCGTAGTCGAAGGCAAGGTAAGGGTACGCAAAAGCCTCCAAGACCTCCTGTACCCTCAGACAGGCAACGAATCCCACGTGATACAGGAGGCTTTCCTTGTAGGTTAGTCCAAGAAACCTAGCTCGGCTTCTGAAGAACGATATGTAGCGCTGCTTTAGCTCAGAATGGTGTTGAGGAAAGTGGTCGAGCAACTCATGTTCTGCTCTCTCGGGTTCCCCGGAGAGAAACGCTTCCCATTGGGTCAATACATGATTGGCACCGATTACCTCACGTTGGAGATCAAAAGCACGTTCAGAAGATCCGCCTTCGTGCATGTACTCGGTGTACTCGTCGTTTTCAAACCACCAGCGTTCGTGGCGAAAGCTCGTTTCTCCGGCTTCCAGTGCCCTCTCGTCGGACTTGGGGCGCTCTCGCTTGTGCAGTCCTAGTAGCCCGCGCCGGGAGATCCAATCTTTTGAGGCTTCCGGCGGATCTCTTTGCTCCGCAAGCCGTGCAAACTCGAGAAACAGGCTAGG
>DASTKM010000321.1:0-14409 GCA_035715885.1 Rubrobacter sp. | reverse complement strand
CCATCACTCCTCGAAGCCGTCCTCAACTCGAGCGGGCCCGACGTGGGCGAGAGGCTCGCGAAGCTCAGGACGCTTTGGCTGAACGGCGAGGTCGTAACTCGCACGCTCGCGCGGCGCGCAATGGACCTGTTGCCAGATGCGCGCCTGCTCAACGTCTACAGCTGCAGCGAGACCCACGAGGTGGCCGCCGGGGACCTGCGCGAGCTGGTCGAGAACCCAGAGGCTACGTACTGCGCCATCGGTGTTCCCATGGACCAGGAGCACCTCTATCTACTCGACTCTGACGGCGAACGCGTTCCCGAGGGCGAGGCTGGGGAGCTATTCGTCGGCGGCGACTGTCTCGCCCGCGGCTACGTCGACCTGCCCGAGAAGACCGAGGAGAGTTTCCCAGAAGACCCCTTCTCCTCCAGGAGCGGTGCAAGGATGTACCGCACGGGCGACAGGGCCCGCAGCCTCTCCGATGGGAGCCTGGAGATCCTCGGCCGCGTGGACTTCATGGTCAAGATCCGGGGCTACAGCGTCGAGCTCGGAGCCGTCGAGGCCGCCATCGAGAAGAGTCTCGCCGTAAGGTCCTGCGTCGTGGTCTCCGAGGGCGAGGAGGGGGAGGACAAACGCCTCGTCGCCTACATCGTGCCGGACCCCGACGACGAGGGGCGCTACTCCGGCTGGAGCCTCGACCGCAGGACGGGACGGAGCAAGGAGATAAGGTCCGTACTGCAGGACAGCCTGCCGCACTACGCGGTACCTTCCGTCTTCGTCGAGCTTGAGTCGCTCCCCATCCAGACCACCTCGGGCAAGGTCGACCGTGCGGAGCTACCGCCCCCGCCGCCCCGCCCCGCCCGCTCCCCCAGGCAAGACACGGGCAGCGTCGACAGGCTCCCCGAAAGCGCCCCCCGCAGGGAGAAGGAGGCGCTGCTCACGCGGTCCTGGGAGGACGTGCTGCGCCTGGACCAGGGCGAGGTGCGGCCCGAGGACGACTTCTTCGACCTCGGCGGGCACTCGCTCGCCGCCGCGCAGCTCTCCGGCCTCGTCGAGCAGGGCTTCGGCGTCCACGTCTCGATGCCACTATTCATGGAAGACCCGACGCTCGGCGGGCTGCTCGAGAGGATAGAGGAGCTACAACGCGACGGGACATCTGGAGGGGTGACGGACGCGGAGGATCTCACCGCCGAGGCCGTCCTCGACCCGGGGATAGTCCCTCAGCCCGCCGCTAACGGTACGCCGACCCTGCGTGACACTAGCGACGTGTTCCTTACGGGGGTAACAGGCTTTCTCGGTGCCTTCCTGCTCGACGGGCTGCTCTCGGGCACTAACGCCCGCGTCCACTGCCTCGTCAGGCCTCGCGGGGACGCCGGCGGGATGGAGTCTATCGAGGCCAACCTGCGGCGCTACGGGCTGTGGAAACCCGAACGGGCGGAGCGTATCCTAGCCGTCCGGGGAGACCTCGGAAAACCCCTGTTCGGCCTGGACGAGGGGGACTTCGACGCCCTGGCCCGCGAGGTAGGTCTGATCTTCCACGCCGGCGCGGTAGTGAACCTCGTCTACCCTTATTCGGAGCTGAAGCCGGCCAACGTTGGCGGCACCCGAGAAGTCCTGCGCCTGGCGTGCCGCCACGGGGCGAAGCTCGTGCACCACGTCTCCACGAACGGCATCTTCCCGCCGGGCATGGGGCGCTGCGAGGAAGGCGCCGATCTCGACGCCCTCGCCGGCGCCCGCGAGGACGGCTACGGCCGGTCCAAGTGGGTCGCAGAGAAACTGGTGCGGGAGGCCGCCGGACGCGGTGTTCCTGTTTGCGTCTACCGTCCCGGTAACGTTTCAGGGCACAGCGAGACCGGAGCCTCCAACCCGCGCGACCTCCTTGGCGCCGTTGTTGTGGAGTCTCTGCGCTTGGAGTGCGCCCCCGAGATAGATGGTTGGAATACGGAGATGACGCCCGTCGACTTCGTGGCCGCAGCGATACTTCACATCGCATCGGACCCTGCAGCAGAGGGAGAAACGTACCACGTGGCGAATCCAGAACCTCCTCCCGCGGGGGAGGTTTTCGACTGGTTGGAGGAACAGGGCCACAGGCTGGAGCGTGTTCCCCACGACCAATGGCTGCAGAGGTTAGACACAGCTCCCCCTGAGGAAGGTTCACCCGGCGAGGTCGTGCGCGCCGCCGCGCCTGCGGCAGAAGATCTACGTGACGACAACACCTACGACGACCATAACACGCGCCGCGCCCTGAGCGACGGTGGACCAACACGGCCGGCCATCGATGGAACGCTGATGCAGACTTACGCCAGGTACTTCGCGCAGCAGGGGTGGATCGTGACGTCGGGCATCGGGAAGCAGGTATCGGCAGGCTCGAGGCGAGGTTGATGGGCCGAAAGACTGGCCAAGGCGGAGCGCCTTTGTACTTCAGCCCGGCTCGATCGACTCCTCATGGGGGATATCCTCCGCATGAACTCCCCTGAAGCAACAAACGTGGAATAAAGGCTATCTCACCTCTACGTCCGTGGTATCGACCTCGAGGACTTCGTCGAGGCCCATGATCTCACGCACCGTCTCTTCGAGGTCATCCTGGGTGGCTGCCGTACCTGTCAGCTCCACGACGCCTTCCCTGACGGAGCGGACCTCCAGGCTCGTGCTGTCGAGCAGGTCCTCCACGTCGTCCTTGACGTCATCGTTCTCTTCGAGGAGTGGGTCTATCTCCTCGTCGCCTGTATCAGGGTCGATGTAGACGTCGTTGCGCGGGTACCCCGAGTCTGGGGTGTAGCTGTGGTCCTCCCAATCCTCGCGCGCCTCCAGATCCTCCTCCGAGCTGGGATCGTGACCGTCCTCTGGCTCGGTGACGAGCTGGCCTTCGTGCTCGAAATCTTCTTCGTTCTCGTCGTCGATGTCGTCGGGGGCGTAGTAGTCTTCTGGTTCCGCTTCGTCACCCGTGTGGTCGCCGGGCTCTTCGTCAGAAGCGTCGGCCTCGAAGGTCGCGAAGTCGGCGTCGGGGTCGAGGGAGAGGTCCGTGATGGGAACCTCCAGCCACTCCCCCCTCTCCGTCTCGACGACGACGTGGGTGACCTCGCCGCTCTCCTCGTCTTCTACCAAATCGGCGATCCGGCCGACCTCGCTACCGTCCGCCGCCCGCGCCTCGAGCCCGATGAGACTTCGTTCCTGCAAGTCGTCCTCCGAAGTAGCTTCCTTCCGTTTGGAAAGATATACCCCGTACCCGAGGGCTTACTCAGGCAGCTCGGCCAGGACCTCGGCCATCCTGTAGAGATCGGAGTCCAGGGGTTGCTCTTTGCTTACCACCTCTTCGAGCGGCCCGCGCTCGATGCGCGGGCCCCTGATCCCGACCATTACCCCGGTCTCTCCGTCGGCGAGCGCCTCGACCGCTGCCGTCCCGAGCCGGCTTGCGAGTATCCGGTCCGAGGCCGTGGGGATCCCACCGCGCTGGATGTGACCTACGACCGTGAGCCTCGAGTCGTAGGTGCCCTCGGACTCGTTTATGTACTCGTGCAATTCCTCGGCGGAGAGCGGCGCCCCTTCGGCGACCACCACTATAAAGTGGGATTTCCCCTGCTCGTAGGCTTTCTTGAGGAACGACAACAGTGCTTCGGGCCTTGGTTCGAACTCGGGAACGACGGCGGCCTCGGCCCCGCCGGCGATAGAGCTCATGAGAGCCAGATAGCCTGAGTCGCGGCCCATCACCTCGACCGCGTGCGCCCGCTGGTGGGAGCTGGCCGTGTCTTTGATCCTGTCGATTGCCTCGAGCGCCGTGTTGAGCGCCGTGTCCACCCCTATGGCCGTGTCGGTGCCCCACACGTCGTTGTCTATGGTCGCCGGAATTCCGGCTACTTTGACCCCCAGCTCGGCCAGCCTCAAACCCCCGGTCAGGCTCCCGTTCCCGCCTATGACAACTAGCCCCTCGACCTCGGCTTCGGCGAGTTTGCCCGCCGCGCTCCTCTGCCCCTCGGGCGTCGAGAACTCCGCCGAGCGTTCCGTGCCGAGCACGGTGCCCCCACGGTGGATGATCCCCCCGAGACGGCGCCGGTCCATCGGGTAGATCCTACCCTCCAAAAGCCCCCTGTATCCGGCCCATACTCCCATGACCTCCCAACCCCGGAACAAGGCCGTCCTCGCCACCGCCCTTACCGCCGCGTTCATCCCAGGCGCGTCGCCCCCGCTGGTCAAAATCCCTATCCTCACAACCAGCCTCCTCTCGCTTTCTTCACATCCCATTATGCAGGAACCCAGTGCAGAACACGCCAGCCCACTCTACCTTGATGTTACGCTAAGGGGTAATAAAATATGAGCGTGACAGGCTTAGATTTCAACCTTACGGTTCCTCCTGAGGGGGGAACGAGAGTTCTAGGATTTTATTACAGGAGGCGGTGGGCGGATGATCTGTGAGAACTGTGGTATTCGGCCGGCGAGCGTGCAGGTTTTACGGCAGCAGGGTGACCAGAGGGTGACCAGCTATCTGTGCACGCAGTGCGCGCGGCAGTTCGGCATGATCGGGGGTGCGCAGGGCGGGTCGGACCCGTTCGCGATGCTCCAGAACCTAATACAGCAGCAGCAAGGGGGGCAGGGTAGCTTGTTCGACGCGCTCTCGGGGGAGGCGCAGCAGGCCGTGATGCGGGCCCGCGAGGCGTCTGCCGGGACCACTCGGACGGCGGCAATCGGGACGGACCATCTGCTCGCCGGCATCGTGACCGGTGACAACGTGGCGACCGAGGCTCTGCAGCGCGCTGGCGCTGACGTCGGCGGGATGCGGGCGCGCTTCCAGGAGTTCCGCGGCGATCCGGGAGAGGAGATCTACACGTTCACCCCGAGCGCCAAGCGCGCTTTGCAGCTCTCATTCACCGCGGCCAGGCAGATGGGCGCTGGGCACGTCGGGAGTGAGCACCTGTTGCTCGGGCTGCTCGGTGAGGGTGACGGAAACGCCTACAGGATACTGCAGCAGCACGGGGCGAACGACGCCGAGGCGTTGAGGCGTGAGATCCTACGCCTCATGCAGCAGCGGGGGGCTCAGATGGGACAGGGGATGCCTGGCGCCGCCGCAGGAGGCCCTGGGATGGGTGGCGGTCAGCAGGGTCCGCCGAGCCGGACGCCGACCCTCGATCAGGTGAGCAGAGACCTCACGCAACTAGCAAGTGACGGCGAGCTCGACCCCGTTATCGGGAGAGCCGAGGAGATCTCACGGGTCGTCCGCATCCTCTCCCGCCGCACGAAGAACAACCCCGTCCTGATCGGTGAGGCCGGCGTCGGCAAGACGGCGGTGGCCGAGGGGCTCGCCCAGCGGATCGTCTCGGACGACATACCCGAGACGCTGAGGGGCAAGCGCGTCCTCGCGCTCGACGTGGGTGGGCTCGTCGCCGGCACCCGTTTCCGCGGGGACTTCGAGGAGCGGATGCAGCAGATGCTAAAGGAGCTCCAGCAGGAGGAGAAGAATATCATCCTGTTTATCGACGAGCTCCACACCATCGTCGGAGCGGGCGGCGCGGAGGGCGCCGTCAACGCATCGAACATGCTGAAGCCTGCGCTGGCGCGTGGCGAGCTCCAGGTCGTCGGTGCGACGACCCTCGACGAGTACCGCAAGAACATAGAGAAGGATGCAGCCCTAGAGCGGCGCTTCCAGCCGGTGCTCGTCGACGAGCCTACGGTGGACGAGACGGTGGCTATCCTCTTCGGCCTCAGGGACCGTTACGAGGCGCACCACAGGGTGAAGATAACGGAGGAGGCCATAATCGCGGCGGCCCAGCTCGGGGACCGCTACATAACGGATCGCTTCCTGCCCGACAAGGCTATAGATCTCCTCGACGAGGCCGCTGCCGAGGTGAGGCTCCGCTCGACGGTGCCACCCGTTGACGTCAAGCGCATCGAGGAGGAGATAGCAGGCCTCGAGCGCGAGAAGGAGGACGCCGTCAGGGAGGAGGACTACGAGAAAGCCGCTGGCTTCAAGCAGCGTATCGAACAGCTCAAGGCTGAGCTCGAGGAGCAGCACGAGGGCTGGGCCGGACGCCGCGAGACCAATGCCCCCGAGGTGACGCGCGAGGACATCGCCCGCATCCTCGAGGAGTGGACCGGCGTTCCTGCGACCAACATCGTCAAGGAGGAGGCCGAGCGTCTCCTGAGCCTGGAGGCTGTACTGCACGAGCGGGTCGTGGGGCAGGAGCCCGCGGTCAAGGCTGTGGCCGAGGCCATCAGGCGCGCCAGGGCGGGCATCAAGGATCCGAAGCGCCCCGTCGGCAGCTTCATCTTCCTCGGTCCCACGGGCGTGGGCAAGACCGAGCTCGCGAGGACGCTCGCCGAGTACCTCTTCGGCGAGGAGGACGCCATGATCCGCATAGACATGTCCGAGTTCCAGGAGTCACACACGGTGTCGCGCCTGGTCGGCGCGCCTCCTGGCTACGTCGGCTACGAGGAGGCGGGACAGCTCACGGAGCAGGTCCGCAGACGACCCTACTCGGTAGTCCTCTTCGACGAGATCGAGAAGGCCCACCCTGACGTCTTCAACACTCTCCTGCAGGTCCTCGACGACGGGCGCCTCACGGACGCCAAGGGCAGGACCGTCAACTTCGAGAACACTGTCGTCATAATGACCTCGAACGTGGGCAGCCAGCACCTCGTCTCGACGAGGCAGTTCGGCTTCACCTCGGGCGACGGCGTGGACTTCCGCGAGACCGAGCGGCGGGCCAGGGAAGCGCTGGAAAGAGCTTTCAGGCCTGAGTTCCTCAACAGGGTAGATGAGATCATCGTCTTCCAGCCCCTCACCAAGGAGGACGTGCTGAAGATCGTGGACATCATGCTCTCTCACTTGAACAAGCACCTGGAAAGCCAGCGCGTCCAGATCGAGGTCACCGACGCCGCGAAGGAGTTCCTCGCCGAGGAGGGCTACGACCCGAAGTTCGGCGCACGACCGCTGGCGCGGGCCATAAGGCGCTACGTCGAGAACCCCCTCTCTAGCCGCATCATAGGCGGCGAGTTCGACCCCGGCGACACCGTCGTCGTGGACCACAAAGGGGAAGGGCGCGAGGAGCTTACCTTCCAGGTCAAAGAGAGAGTCTCATCTTAAGGACTCCACAATAGCAGCGAGTGAGGCTCCCGGTGTGGGGAGCCTCTCTTTTGTCCGTGTGTCCGACCAACCTGGGCTCGCTACGCGGGTTTGGGATCACGTTCTGAAAGGCCGGATCTCGTCTCCCGGCGGGAAACCATAAATAGCCAGCTGAACCTTGACGAGGAGCGTACCCGTATCCTCGCCGTCGGAGAGCGTGAGGGTCGCCGTGCCGCTCTGCTTGGGCATGGCGTTGAGGGTACGACTGACCCCGCTGCCTTCTGTTACGAGGTTGGCGACTGGGATGAGCGGCTTGTCGGAGGCGAAGTCCATCGTGATCGGGGCCGCGTCCTCGTTCATGGTCTCTACTTTTCGTAGCTCCAGGCCGCAGTGTTATGCTTCCCGCTATGCGCGGATTGCCTGAAGGTTTCTCGACGAGAGCACCCACGCGCGAAGACGCGGAGGAGGTGGCAATCCTCATCTCGGCTTGCCAGATCGCGGATACGGGCGAGACGGACATGAGCGTGGAGGAGATGCACGACGACTGGCACTCTCTTGATCTCGCTGAGGAGGCCGTGATCGTGACCTCCCCCGACGGCCGCACAGCCGCCTACGCCGACGTGTTCAACCGCTCCTTCGTGATCGTCTCCATCTACGGTTACGTCCACCCGGACTATCGGGGGATGGGTCTGGGCAGCTATCTGGTGGCGTGGGGAGAACGCTGGACTCGCGACCACATGCCACAAGCTCAGGAGAACGCGCGCGTCGTCGCGCAGCATTACATCAACTCAGCCAACGAAGCAGCGCGACGCCTGCTGGAGAACTCAGGCTACACCCCGGTGCGCGGGATATACGTGATGGAGACCAAACTCGAAGAGGCCCCGCCACTACCACACTGGCCCGCCGATATCTCCGTCCGCACCTTCGTCCCAGGCTGGGACGAGCGTGCGGTCTATGAGGCCGTCGAGGATGCCTTCAGGGACATGTGGGGAAGGCCGCGCGGCACGTTCGAACGGTTCGTCGGGATGACGAAAGCAGAGAGCTTCGATCCATCCCTCTGGTTCCTGGCCCTGGAAGGCGACGAGATCGCAGGCGTCACCCTGTGTAAGACGCTCGCCGGCGAGGGATGGGTGGACGTCGTGGGAGTCAGGCGTCCGTGGCGGAACCGCGGGTTGGGGCTAGCCCTCCTTCGTCACGCCTTCACCGAGTATCATCGGCGCGGCACCCCCAGGGTCAGCCTCAGCGTTGATGCCGAGAGCGTCACAGGCGCTCCCAGGCTCTACGGAAGGGCCGGGATGCGCGTCAGGGAGAGCTACGTCATACACCTCAAAGAGCTTCGCCCAGGCGTCGACCTCGGCAAGAGGTCAGAGGCGGATTGATCTCTGACATGCACTTTTTCGGCGGCAGGGCTACGTTGGCGTCGATAGCGAGACCAGGCAGGGTGGCGGAGAGTACCTGATCGCCACGTCCGAAGCGAGCGGATTTCTCGTAGGCTCCGGGACCGGGCTCCGAGTAGACTTCGATGGTGTCCGAGTTCAGGTCTATGAGCCACACTTCGGGGATGCCGGACGCAGCATAGAGAGGGACACTCATCCGAGACCTCCATGCGACCCGCAACTCTCCGCTGATTCTATGGGATGCCTTGCTGCGAACAAACTTCCGTTCGCATGATCGGCAGAGTCAAACGTCCACAGATCTCGTTAAGGATCAAACAAATGTTTGACATAGATTGAATGTTGCGCTAACGTGTCGGTGGATGGAAGAGTCTCTACATCCGAGGCGCGAGAGGATCTTGCGGTATCTGGCGCGGCGGGCGGGTGCTGGAGAGCCACCGCCGAGCGTGCGCGAGGTTGGAATCGAGGTGGGGTTGAGGAGCTCGCAGACGGTCCACCATCACTTGAGGAAGCTAGAAGAAGAGGGTTATGTGGTGCGGGACAGAGGGGCCAGGATGGTCCGGCTCACGGAGAAGGGGTGGGGGGTTGCTGGACGGATAGGGTTGCTCGGGAGGATCGCCGCCGGTCGCGGACTGGAAGCCGTGGCCACCGATGAGGCTTACTCGCTGGCGGCGGAGCTACTCGCTTCGGGTTCTGGCAAGCGGAGGTATCTGTTGCGGGTTGTGGGCCAGAGCATGGTGGGGGCGAGGATAGAGGATGGGGATCTCCTGGTGGTGGAGGAGGACGAGATTCCACCGGATGGCTCGGTGGTCGTGGTCCTGTTGAGAGAAGGCGAGGAGGTGACGGTAAAACGCTTCTACAGGGAGGGGGAGACGTTGAGGCTGAGGCCAGAGGCTCCGCCGGGAGAGTACGAGGAGATGGTGGTGCCGGCGGAGGAGGCGCGGGTGCAAGGACGCGTGGTCTACGTGCTGCATCCTCCGGGGAGGAAGGGTGGAGCGTGAGCCAGCTTCCGCCAATGACTTACGGGTTGCTTTCGTATCTGGTGCTCGCATGCGCGAGCGCGGTCGTCGGATACTATTTCGCGCGGAAGCGGACCGAGTACGAGGTCGGTTACAGGCACCGCGTGGAGGTCGCCGAGAGCGTCCAGGGGATGGTGATCCCGCTCGTCGAGGAGTTCGACGCTGCTCTGGAGTACGTCCGTGCCCCCGGCCCCTCGGGAGAGTTGCCGATCGAGGATATAGAGCGCTCCGTGGACGGCCTCGAGAAGTACGTCGAGCAGCAGGAGATGTGGTTGGACCGCGGTTCCTCCGCCGCTCTCGGTGATCTCATCGCGAGCCTCCGCGCCCGTCAGAGGATGCTGGATCTCCTCCCCAGGCGCTACGACGATCCTGGCTTCGAAAGGGCGTACGAACGGGCGGAGGCTGACCTCGACGAATGGCTGCGCGCGGAACTCCCTGCCGCCCGCGAAGATCTGGCCGACGCATTCCGAGTAATGCTCGGGGTCGGGCGCTGGCGGCGCGGAGTACTCGAGAGGAGCACAGATGGCTGAGGGGTATTTCGAGTTGCGTCCTGTGGGGCCTTACTCTTTTGGGGCGAGCGTAAGGTACGAGGGGCGTAGGTCGGGGCGTTTGCGCATGGCTTACGGTCTTGATGCTCCTCCGTCTGCCGAAGAACTCGAACGATTAGGCAGGAGCTGGCGGCCGCACAGGACGTGGGTGAGCCTGCACCTGCGGGCGATGCTCGAGGATGAGATTGGTGAGATAGGGCGATAGACCCAAGACGCTTCTCAGAACGTCGCCCGGGGCGAGAGATTCGCTCGCGACCCTCGAGAACGAACAAATCTTGCGGGCCATCTGTACGCCGGGTAACATGGCTCTATGCGGCGCGTCCCGTGCGGATTGTCCCCGGGCATCATTCGTCGAATGGAAAGGTTCGTGGAGCGGTGAGCGCAACGTTATCGGTGACGGATGCGTTCGTGGCGGTGCAGTGCACGTTGCTCGTAGGTTGGAGGATCTCATAGGTGGGTTCAGAGCGCACCTGCCCTCTGTGCGCCTAGCGCTGGGCCGGCTCTTGCGCCACCTGCGCCTCGCTGTGGCGGCTTACGGGGTGCTCCTGATCTCGCTCCTGCTCGCTGGGCTCGCCTGGTACTACGTGCGCCAGACGGTCGAGGCGCAGGACCAGGTACGTTTCGACGAGACCATTCAGGCTACGCAGGCGGCCGTGGACCGGCGGACGGATGCTTACCTCGACGCGCTGTTCGGCGCCCGCGGCGTGTTCCTGGCCAGCAAGGCGGTCGAGCGCGAAGAGTGGGAGAGCTACGTCGAGGGCATAGAGACCAAGAGCCGGCTCGAAGGCCTGCAGGCGCTTGGCTTCGCCAGATATGTAAGGCCCGCCGAGAGGGCGGCATTCGTCAGTGAGGCCAGGAGAGAGGGGATGCCTGCGATGAGGCCTGACCTGGATCCCGGCGGGGAGCGTTCCGCCTACTTTCCCCTCGCGCTGGTTGCCCCCACGGACGAGGCCAACCTGAGCATGATAAACCAGGATGCCTACACGGAGCAGGCCCACAAGGTTGCCATGGACGCGGCGCGCGACACCGGCTCTCCGCAGGCTACCAGGATGGTCTACGTGCTCACGGGACCAACCGCGAACTCGAGCGCCGACCTCGCCCTCAGCCCTGGCTTCGCCGTGTACCTTCCGGTCTACGCCGAGGGAGAGCCGGTGGAGAATGTCGCCGCACGAAGGCGCGCGCTCAAAGGGTTCGTCGTAGGATATTTCAGGCGTGATGGGCTGCTCGACGACGTGTTCGGGAGTGGCTTCGACCCTGCCATAGACTTCGAGGTATATGACGGTGCCGACGTCGAGTCGAGCTCGCTCCTCTACGACGAAGACGGGGTGGAGCGCGCGGGAGAAGAGGGGTACGATCCTCTCTTCTCCGAGAAGAGCCGCTTCGGGGTGGCCGGGCGCGAGTGGAGCCTGTACTTCGCCACGTTGCCGGGATTCAAGAATGGCGCCGAGAGCAACCTGCCGGCCTTCGTGCTTGCCAGTGGCATAGGAGCCAGCGTCTTGCTCTTCGGCATCTCCTGGATGCTGGTGCGCAGCCGCATCCTGGCCGAGCGCGCGAGCAAGGACCTCGAGGACGCCAACAGGGAACTGGAAGGGACCAACAGGGAGCTCGAGGCGTTCTCTTACTCTGTCTCCCACGACCTGAGGGCCCCCTTGAGGGCCATTGACGGCTTCTCCCAGATTTTGCAGGAGGACTACGAGCAAGCGCTCGACGACGAGGGAATGGACTACCTCGGTCGAGTAAGGGCGGCGAGTGGGCACATGGCCACCCTAATAGACGACCTGCTCGACCTCTCGAGGGTTGGACGCAGGCCCCTGCGCAGGGAACACGTGGACCTGTCAAGCCTCGCCGCGGGGATACTCGAGGAACTTAGGGCGTCGCAGCCAGGACGAGAGGTCGAGTTCTCGGCCGGTGAGAACATTATGGCCTGGGGGGACGCGAGCCTGCTCAAGGTGGCGCTCGAGAACCTGCTCGGCAACGCGTGGAAGTTCACCGCAAGGAAAGAAGCGGCGCGCATAGAGTTCGGCGCCGACAGGAAACCCGGTCAGGGTCTACAGTCACCCGTTTACTACGTGCGGGATAACGGCGCCGGCTTCGACCAGACGTACGCAGACAAACTGTTCGGCGCGTTCCAGAGGCTGCACGGGCAAGATGAGTTCGAGGGGACGGGGATAGGCCTGGCCACGGTAGCGCGAATCGTTCACAGGCACGGCGGCAGGGTCTGGGCGGAGGGAACCGTGGGTGAGGGGGCCACGTTCTACTTCACGCTAGGAGGCCGGGATGTCGGGGACCGCGCGGTCCCTGCGAAGAAGGCCGAAGTTGCGTGAGGCCGGCGAGAAGAGTGTGCCGCTGACAGGGACCCTGCGCGTGCTGCTCGTCGAGGACTCCGAGAACGACGCGATGCTTCTCCTGCGGGAGCTCAGACGCGGCGGATACGAGCCCCTCTCGCAGAGGGTTTGTACCCCAGAAGACATGGAGAAAGCATTACGTTCGGCGGAAGCCAGAGACGAGCCTTTCCAGGTCGTGATCTCCGACTACTATTTGCCACGCTTCAGGGCGCCCCACGCCCTGAGGCTACTACGGGAGCTTGGTTACGACGTCCCTTTCATCGTCGTCTCCGGCAAGATAGGGGAGGACGCGGCGGTGGAGATCATGAAGGCGGGGGCCAACGACTACCTGACCAAGGAGAACATGAGCAGGCTGTGCCCCGCCATCGAGCGCGAGCTCAGGGAGGTGGAGGTGAGGCGGGAGCGCGAGACGGTCCAGAAGGCGTTGAGCCTGAGCGAGGACCGCTTCAGGCACCTCGTGGAGCAGATTCCGGCCGTCACTTACGTGCAGGAACCCATCGACTCCGACACCCCGAAGGCCATAACGTACATGAGTCCCCAGTACGAGGCTATGCTCGGTTATCCTCCCGAGAAGGAGATACTCGACGAAGAGCACTGGCTCAGGGTGCTGCATCCCGATGACAGAGAGAGGGTGCTCGCCGAAGAGCTAAGGACCGACGAGACCGGCGAGCCTTACAGGATCGAGTACCGTCAGATCGCCCGCGGCGGGCGGGTGGTGTGGGTACACGACGAGGCGACGCTCATCAGGGACGAAGAAGGCAACGCTTTGTACTGGCTCGGCGTCCAGTACGACATCACCGAGCAGAAGCGGACCGAGGAGGAGCTCAGGCAGAGCGAAGAGCGCTTCAAGGTTCTCGCCCAGGAGGTCGTCGAGGGAATAATCCTGAGCGAGAACGGCAAGATCATCGACGCCAACCGTAGCGTTACCGAGATGTTCGGGTACGGGCTCGAGGAGCTGATCGGAAGGAACGCCATCGAGCTCACGTCGCCAGAGTACAGGGAGATGGTGAGGCAGCGTATCTCCGACGAGGACACCAGGCCATACGAGTCGATGGGCCTCAAGAGAGACGGCACCACTTTCCCCATTGAGATAAGGCCCAGGCACCTGCCCTATTCAGGGCGTCGGATCCGGGTGACCTCCGTGATAGACCTTACGGAGCGAAAGCAGGCTGAAGAGGCCCTGATCATGAGCGAGGAACGCTACCGGACGCTGGTCGAGCAGCTTCCAGCCGTCACCTACATGCAGGAGACCGAGAATGCCACCCTCGCCTACGTCAGCCCGCAGATCGAGAGTGTGCTCGGCTACTCGCCTGAAGAATACCTCGCAAACCCGGACCTCCGCTGGCAGACCATCCATCCCGAAGACCGCGGGTGGGTGCTCAGGGAGGACATCCGCACGGACGAGACGGGCGAGCCTTACAGCGTGGTGTACCGCAGGATCTCACGCGACGGGCGGGTGGTGTGGGTGCGCGAGGAGGCCATGCTGGTCAGGGACTCTGAGGGTAGGCCTCTCTTCTGGCAGGGTATCCTCATGGACGTAACGGAGCGCAAGCACCAGGAGGAGGCCCTGAGGCAGAGCGAGGCACTCTACCGCACGGTGGTCGAGCAGGCGGAGGAGAACATCTTCCTCGTGGATGCGAAGAGTAGGCGTGTACTCGACGCTAACGACGCCCTCCTCCGTTCGTTGGGCTACACGCACGATGAGCTGAAAGAGATGACGCTCTACGACATAGTCGCCCACGATCAGGAGAGTGTGGACCTCAACATCGGACGTATTATGGTTGAGGGTCACCGTTCCCTCGGTGAGAGGCAGTACCGTCGCAAGGACGGCTCGCTGGCTGATGTCGAGGTCAACGTGAGCGCCGTACCCTACAACGGCGAAAAGGTCATGTGCGTCGTCGCCCACGATGTGACAGAGCGCAAGCGGACGGAGCGCATGCTCGAGGAGATCCGGGAAGCCGAACGCAACAGGCTGGCCAGGGAGCTTCACGACAGCACCCTTCAGGACATCGTCTACGCGCTGCAGGAGGTACAGGTCATGCAGGTCGTCTCGGGGGACGATCTGAATCC